>CALGNM010000145.1 GCA_937958665.1 uncultured bacterium
ACCACCGAGATCTACACTCTTTCCCTACACGACGCTCTTCCGATCTCAACCATGTCGGATAGCTTGAATCCTAGGTATACCGGCCGGGATCGGTCTTGACATGCCAGGTCGTAATATATCCTGTCTGATTTGAAGGACGGGATCACGGTGGCAGAGTAGGTCCTGACCAGAAGGTCGTCGCTTCCATACAGGGTCGCTCCCAGCCCCCAGCCCTGTTGGTCCACCATAGCTTTTGGCAACCAGAGAAATGGTGTCAGCCCGGTCCAGGGGCGGTATATTCCCGAGGATAGCTGTCGCGAAGTATCGCGGTTGATTTCGAAATCCGGACCCTGGACGTCTCCATTTTGCCATTCAAGCCCCTGGCGGATGGGGGTGGTTGACAGGTCCAGGCCGCGCGGACCGAGCGAAAGTAAAAATAAAGAATCCCCGGATGGGGCGGGATCGAACACCGCGGTGGCTGAGTTGGTCAATCGGGTCAGCTTTGCTTCCCCAACTTCGCAGTGGTAAATATTCCAGATCCCGGAGCGGTCGGAGGCGAAAAATACCGCCCCTCCATCAGGCGACCAGCAGGGGCTCAGGTCCTGGGCCAGGCCGAAGGTCAGGTGTCGCCACTCTCTGCTTGTGGCAGAATATAGCCAAATATTTTGATAGCCACCCTCCTGCCAAACTGACACCGCCAGGGTTAGTCCGTTTGGCGAAGCCGCCAAATGGACGAGTTGGCTCTGGCCGTCAAAATCGGTCAGCTGGGTTATCTGCCTGGTGCCCGTATCCAGACAGGCCAGGGCATTCTGCCCCATTCGGCTGGTGACGAAATAAATCTGACCGTCGGCCATGAAGGCCGGGTCCCGGGCCCGGGCTCCCCGGGTCAGCCTATTGATGCGCCTATCATGCAGGGTTAATAAGTAAAGGTCTCCGAACAGCCGGTTTCCGGTTCCCTGATATTCCATTTTGGCATAGGCCAGGGAACTGCCGTCCAGGCTGAAGGCCGGCCGTCCCAGCAGGAACCCCCGATCAACCTTGTTTGTCTTACCGGTGGTCAGGTCGCGCAGAATCAGCATGGGGCGTTCGTGGCTGCCTTTTTCCAGATAGGCCAGGTATTTCCCGTCCGGTGAGGTCGCCAGCCCAGATTTGTCAAAGCCGTTATCGGTCAGTTTGTTCAAGGGGGTCAACTGGGACCCATCGAGGGATGAGGACGATTCCGCCGCCAGGGCGGCGGATTCAGCAACCTGCCATTGGCGCCAAAGGCCGTCAAAGTTTCGGCCGTATACCTCCCGGGCAACCAGATTGTGGAGCCAGGGAAACACCAGACCACTGTGCATTCGTTTGTATTTGGCCAGCGAAGTCTGCCCCCGGGTGGCAGCCAGACACTTATGGAATCTGCCGCCGTACAGGTAGGCGGCGTCGGGTGGCCAGCCAGGGTAGTGGACCCCGGCCCGGTCCAGACTGGGCCAGGTCGAATCGCAGGCTGCGGCCCGCAGGATGCCTTTGGTATAGGCCGACTCGTTTCGGCCCAGGCCGGTAAAACGGCTTTCGGAATAAACCGCCAAGCCCTCTATCTGGTGCATAGGCTGGATGGCATTGGGCAGGAACAAACGGCCGAATAGGGAATTGAAGCCGGCCGGAATTCCTCTCTGCATGTCCATCTGCAGGATGTGGGTATATTCGTGAAATAGTACTTCTCGGAGCCAATGAGCGTAGTTATGGCGCCCCCCGGCGTCCTGGGAGGGATAGATGATGATGGTGCGTTTGGGCAGAATGGCGGCGAAGTCGTTGACGATGTCGGTGTGGTCGGCGATGATTAGGTTGGTCCGCCCAAATGGCAGCCACCTGAGAAAGGGGATCAGGCGGGCATGCACTTCCTCCGCTTGATAGATTGTCTGCCGGGCGTAAGTTTCCTGGCCCGGCAGATAGTAGGCCCGGAAATGCACTGATTGCAGGTAACGCCAACCCCCTTCCCGGGGGACCAGCCCGACCGTGCTTGCCAGCCGGGGAACGACGGACAGAATAATCAGCGTCCAGGCCAGTTTCCATCTCATGGACCGGTCTCCGGGGATATGACGCCAATCACCTTCTCCCAATGTTCGCCTTCCCCCAAATCGATCCAAGCGGACTGGGGCAAGATCGGAAGAGCGTCGTGTAGGGAAAGAGTGTAGATGTCGGTGGTGGACGTAT
>CALGNM010000146.1 GCA_937958665.1 uncultured bacterium
CCACCGAGATCTACACTCTTTCCCTACACGACGCTCTTCCGATCTCCTGATAGCCTCCTGATAGGCCCTCATTAGGTGTTCCCGCCCCACCAGGGCCGATACCAGCATCAGCAGGGTCGACTTTGGAAGATGGAAATTGGTGACCAGGGCATCTACCATCCGAAACGAATAGGGTGGATAGATGAATATCTCCGTCCAACCAGACAGCTGGCCGGTCAGGACGAAGCTCTCCAGGGCCCGGCTGGTGGTGGTGCCCACCGCAAAAATCCGCCGGTGGTCCTTCCTAGCCCGGCTCAGGGTATCGGCCACCGAACTGGCTATCTGATAATATTCGGCCTCCATCCGGTGCTGTCGGATATCCTCCTTTTCCACTTTCTTGAAGGTACCCCACCCCACGTGCAGCAATATCTCCAGCACCTCCACCCCCCGGGATTTGATCTCATTCAATAGCTGTTCGGTAAAATGAAGCCCGGCGGTGGGGGCCGCCACCGCTCCAGCCTGCCTGGCATAAACCGTCTGGTAGCGTCTCCGGTCGGTCTCCTCCGGTTTGCGATCTATGTATGGGGGCAGTGGCATCCGTCCCACCTTCTCCAAGGCTTGGTAGAATTCACCCTGATGGCTGAATCTTACTAATCGCTGCCCGTCTGTCCGGCATTCGACCACCTCGGCCTCCATCTCCCCGCCGTCGAAAACCACCCTGGCACCGGGCAGCAATCGCCGGCCTGGCCGGGACAAGCAAATCCAACACCGCTCTGATTCCTGGCGCAGAAGCAGCAACTCAACCATCCCCCCCGTCCGATGCTTGCGCCCTATCAGTCGGGCCGGAATTACCTTGGTGGTATTCACCACCATGATATCCGACGGCCTTAAATACCCCGTAATGTCGGCGAAGCACCGGTGCTCGACGCAGCCATCCTGGCGGTGCAATACCATCAGACGGGAGGAGTCCCTCCTTTCGGCCGGACTCTGGGCTATCAGATCGGGTGGCAGTATATAATCAAAATCGGACAGCTTCATATTGGCAGGCTGACATAAATATATTGATTTTGATTATAACACAGACGCCGGCCTTGTTCAATTAATATAACAGGCGCCGCATAGCGGCGCCTGCTCGTTGGCAAAGCCTGCAGCACCCCTCACCCCTTCCATCCGCAGGAGGGGCATCCCCGGAGAGACTGGGGGACCTCCAGCCCGGCCTCGATCATCATGTTCCCATCTGACAGAACCTGGTGGGTCGGACCATCGCAAAGCAATATGCCATCCTTAAGCACCAGAACCCTTTGGCACAGTTCCAACACCATATCCAGATCGTGGGAGGTGATTATCTTGGTATGCTCGAACCCCTTCAGAAGGTTTATCAGCCTGCGCCGCGAAGAGGGGTCCAGTGCCGAGGTAGGTTCGTCCATGATCAGAATGTCCGGACCCATCGCCAGCACCGAGGCTATGGCGGCGGCCCTCTTTTCGCCAGCCGAAAGGCGGTAGGGCGCCCGGTCACCGAGGTGAACGATTCCCACCTTTTCCAAGGCCAGAGCGACCCTTTCTCCCACCTGGGCCTCGTCCAGTTTCATGTTACGGGGGCCAAAGGCCACATCTTCCTCCACTCTAGCCATGAATAGCTGATCATCCGGGTTCTGAAAGACCATCCCAAGTTTCTGCCGCACCAGCTTAGCCGTTCTGGAGTTCAGCCTTATCTCGCCGATGGCCACTTGCCCCCGCAATGGCTCCAGCAGCCCGGTTAGCAACATCAGCAGGGTGGATTTCCCAGCCCCGTTGCCACCGATAACTCCCACCGACTCGCCGTGATGGATGCGGAAGGAAACCCCTCGGAGCGCCTGATGGCCGTCGGGATAGGAATAGCAGAGGTCCTGAGCCTCGGTGATGTGATGGCTCATCTGACCCCACCCGTCAGGAGGCACCCCAGATACAGGGGAAGGTTAAACACCCGGGACAGAACGAAAAAGGCACCCCAGGCCAGCAGATAGATGGGGTCGGCGATTCCGGCCCGGCGCCCCTTGCCTGGCACATATTCGCCATTGAAGCCCCGCAGACACATGGCATCATATATCCGCTGGGCCCGGTCAATGGTCCTTAAAAGGACCTGCCCCAGAAGCGATCCCCAAGCTTTAGCAGCTACCCCGACTGTGCTCAGGGACCTGAATGAGTAGGCTTGCATAATCCGGGCCCCCTCCTCCAACAGGGTTGACAAATAACGATAGGTAAGCAGCAACTGTAGGACCATGATCCGGGGAACCCTGAGCATCCGCAGGGATAGCGCTATTCCTTCCATTCCGGTGGTTGCCATCAACAGCAGAGCCGAGCTGACCGCCAGGCTGCCTTTGATCACGATGGAGGCGAATATCAGCCAGCCGGAGGATACGGTGTGCCCCATGATAACGGTGGTTTCCCGATCAAACAGGGGATTCAGAAGGCCCAGGCATATGATCATCGGTTCAAGGTAAAGCAGGCGCTTCAGTATGGCAGACAGGGGCACCCGGCCGGCCGCCGCCACCAGCACCGGAAAGAAAAGGAACGGCAACAGAGCCAAGGTGGCATATTTATCATGGGAGACCAGCACCAAGGCGTAGACGGTGGTGGATAAAAGCTTGGTCAGGGGATGCAGGCGGTGGATGAACGAATCCTGCCTGGCCAGGTCATCAAAGTACCTGATGTGGTCTATGGTCTTAAAGATGCTGGCCATCCCAACCCACCGGCCGGCCATGGTTTTTATAACAGCCTAATACGATCACAGCCCATTCCCCTTGGCCTTGGCTGCTTGATTTATCATCAACCCCATCAGGCCGGCCAGCAGCAGGGTCATCAGGCCCCCCACCAAGCCCGAGACGGTGGTTCCGACGTCGATGACCGGCCAACTTTCCCCCTTGGTGTCCCCTGATGTCCCCTCAGCCTCGGGGCCCTTGAATCCATAATCCGGCAAGATGGCAGTCCTTTTCTGCACGCCACCCAATTTCTCATGGACGGAGCTGGTCGCCTCCAATTCCTCCTTCCCTGACGTTTTGAACATGGCCCATTCCAAACCATCGGGATGGGAGGAGGCAAACCAGGATAGCCCAGCTCCGATCAAGACCGCCCCGGCGGCCAGGCCCAACAGAACCTTTCTGATGGACAGGTCACCCAGTGCCCGATTCAGGAAGGCCCTCTCCATCAACTCCGGCCTGGCCTTCCAGACAAAGCCGACCACCGCCGCCGTGACCAGGCCCTCCACCACCCCGATGGCCAGATGAATGGGCTGCATCAGGGATACGAAGGCACCGAACGGCAGTTCGGTCCTGCCTGAGGCCAGCGTCTCAAGGACAACACCAAAGGCCCCCATCTGCAGTCCGATTACAGCCGCAGCCAAAGAGGCTATTATAATCCGCCTGGGGCCGCCTTTCCGGCCGACGATCTTCCGATAGATGAACGGATAGGCCACAAAGCAGGTGAAAAAACCCAGGTTGAATACATTGGCTCCCAGGGCCAGCAGTCCGCCGTCGGCAAAAAACAGGGCCTGGATGGCCAGGATGGATGCCATGGTCAGAAAACCAGCATAGGGGCCCAGCAGGACCGCCAGGAGCAGTCCCCCGCCCAGGTGTCCGCTGGAACCGGTTCCGGGGATGGAGAAGTTTATCATCTGGGCAGTGAAGATGAACGCTCCCATCACCCCCATCAGCGGCACCTTTTTCTGGTCCATCTCCGACTGGACCTTTTTTACCGAATACGCCGCCGCCGCCGCCGTGGCGGCCCACATCGTAGCTCCCACCGCCGGAGAGAGCAGGGCATCAGACATATGCATGTTGGGATCTCCTTCTTGCTCTTATCTGGTTTTAGTTACAATGTAAACATACCGGAATGGGTCCTGGCCGGTATTGCGCACGTCATGCTCCGTATTGGGAGGACAATAGACCGCCCGGGCCTTGTTGATCTGGAGGGGGCCTTCTTTTCCCAGCATTTCTCCTTGTCCTTCCAGCACGATCAACAGTTCCTCGTAATCTTCGGTACTGTGCTTGCCCACCGATTCACCCGGTCCAAGGTTGACCAACCCAGAGCGAAAAGCGCGGTTCTGAGGCGGGCCGGCCAATAGGCGGGTATATTTCTCGCGGCTATCCAAGCTGATTACAAAGGCAACCCCTGCACCCGTCATTTCAAGGCCTCCTTAAGCACCTTCAGGTTTTTCTCCATTATCTTGATGTAGGCGTCCAGTTCCATCGGCCCGGTGACAGCCGGATCCAATAGAAAGACTTTGGCCCCGGTCTCCCTGGCAATGGCCTCGGCCGATTTAGCCGGGTACTGAGGTTCCGCGAAAATGGCCTTAACCTTTCTTTGGCGGACTATTTTGATGATCTCCGCCAGATCCCCGGCGCTGGGCTCGGCCCCCGGCTCTTTCTCTACCACCGCCACTATGTTAAGGTCCAACTCCTTAGCCAGATAGGGGAATGCTTCATGGAAGGTAACGATATCCCTGTTCTTGATCTCCTTTAGCGCAAAATGCATGCTATCCTTTAGTAGTTCCAGCTGGACCAGATACCGTTGGGCATTCTCCCGGTAATAGCCAAGATACTCTGGATCGTACCTCTCCAGTCCGGCGCCAATGTTCTGAACCTGCCTGATGGCCCCGCTGATGCTAGCGAATATATGGGGGTTGGGATGCCCCTCATGCTCTATCACTTCAATCCCCTGGCTGGCATCGACAACTTTCAGATTTGGATTCTGCCTGACGACGTTATCCAGGAAGGTCTCCATGCCGACCCCGTTGATGACCAGAATGTCGGCCTGGGCCAAGGTCTTCACATCCTGCGGCGTCATCTGGTAATCGTGCAGGCATCCGGTAGATGGGGGGGCCATGTTCACCAGGTTTATTCCCGGTATTCCCTTGGTCAGATTAGCCGTCATGATGTACATGGGATAGAACGAGGTTACCACGGTCAGCCGGGCTTTGGTCTGTCCGGGGACGCAGCCGGAAAAGGCAATCACGGCCGTCAGGACCGCAATGATCCATTTTCTCATGATCTTCTCCTTGGTTGATATCAGAAACCGGCGGTTATCCCGGTAGTGATGGTGGTCTGGGGCCCCCGCTGGTCGTAAATTCGGAATCCCAAATCCCAATCAACCGGACCGATGGTTACCGAGCCGCCTATCAAACCGCTGTTTCCAAGCACCTCCGAACCATCGTCCATGATCTCTCCGCCCAGTTCTCCGCATATCCGGACCCTGTCACTAAAGGCGTATACCGCCGCCATTGAAGTTCTCATGCTGCCATTGACCATGGCCTCCCCGGATGCATCATAACCAAGATTATAATGCACGCCCCAGGGGCCATGCTCACGGCTTAAGATCAAATTCATGCCATATTCTGGGGAGCCCGTCTCAAATCCGGCACTGATCGAAATATCGGGCCAGACCTCTTTTCCCTTAAGCAAAGCAAACTTTAAGCCCACCTCCAGCGGCGACACCCCCCAACCCAGAGTGTTGCCCTCGGCATCCCTGTCGGTGCTGTGGGAAAAGCCCAGCCCTATGTCCAGCATATCCGTCAACCCGTGCTTAACGGCCACACCCGGGACCTGACAGCTTCCGTCCGGCCGGTACTGGCAATACTCAAAGGAAAGGGCTGCTTCGGTCTTGCCCCTCTCCACCGTTCCGGCATCATCGGTGTCCAAAGGCCGGGCAGCCCAAACCCGCCACGAGCAGATTAATAGCAGAGCAATCATAATTTTAGTTCTTGCCATTTGACCCCCCCATTGTTAACGCCCATCACCCTAACAAATAAAACGTGCTACCAATATTATTATTGTAGCACGTACCAGTGTATTTGTCAAGGCCACCGCCAGGGTGGCATCTATTTCATCCGACAGGCTGCCTCCCCCTCTCCCTGGCCCCCTGGCTGATGGTCATCTCCCAGCTCGCCGGGCAGATAGCAGGTATTGCTCATCAGGTATTTTCTGCCCCCCAGCAGCGCCACAAAGGCCACCACCCCCAGGATGATATCCACGGCCGTCAGGTCCGGCTTAAGCATCTTGCGGGCAATCACGAAGGCCAGCAGTTCCAGCACAGCCGCCAAGCTATGGGCCACCAGCATCCGGACCAACTCCAACCCGATCACCAGCAGCAGGGCCCGGTAGATCAGCTCGTAGAAGGTCTCGGTGGAAGACCAGTCCATACCGGACAGGGCGATGCCCCCCTTGACAGCCGCTACCAGAACCCCGGCCAGTACCGCTAGGGCGATGGCCTTCTCCAACCAACGGACCCCTGGTCCATACAGCTTTTTTAGTTCGAGCTTCATCACGATAATCCTCCTAATCAATGCAGCACCTTGCAGCTGGCCTGGGAGAGCAGGCATTGGCCCACCCCCTTAAGAGATCCGATCTTTCCCTGCAGGCCCTCCAGCCTTTCCGCCGGACCCTGAACGATGATGGTCTCCATGCAATGGTGATGATCCAAATGAACATGTTGGGAGGAGATGATCCTGGCATCCGAATCGTGTTGCAGGGCCAGCAGTTTCTCCACCAGGTGGGGCCGGTGATGGTCGTATATTATCAGGATGCATCCCACCATATCCTGTCCGCTCCGGGCGGCCTCGGAAGCCAGCTTATCGCGGATCAGATCCCGGATGGCCTCGGAACGATTTGTGTATCCCCGTTTCCGGATCAGACGGTCGAAGCGGGCGATCAGGCCCTCCTCCACCGACACCCCGAAGCGCAGCAGCTTTTCCCTGTCATGCCCCATCTGGCTTGCCTTCCGGCTTATGTTTTTTTTCATACCTGTCCCGTTCGCTGAATATGCACCCGCAGTATTTCTGTCGGTAGAGCCCCAACTCCCGAGCCCTCTGCCGTCCCAACTCCCATCCCGGGCGGAAATCTCGGTAGTAGAACTCCACGCCCAGCTCCTGGCCGGCCCTGGCCCCGGCTTCTCGGACCAGGTCATGCGGCTGGTATTTGCTGTACAGCAGAGTGCTGGAGAAGGCCGAAAAACCCCTCTCCCTGGCCTGGCGGGCCGTCTCCTTAAGTCGCATTTGATAGCAGGCCGGACAGCGGAGATCGGAAGAGCGTCGTGTAGGGAAAGAGTGTAGATCTCGGTGGT
>CALGNM010000147.1 GCA_937958665.1 uncultured bacterium
ACCACCGAGATCTACACTCTTTCCCTACACGACGCTCTTCCGATCTCGGGGCCATAGCCGGTAGTTTTGCCTCTCACGGGGGGTGAGTTTCACGGTATCGATGCCGGCCAACCGGTCCGAGAACATGAATCGGTCATCAATATTCTCTACACTCCCCGGAAGCTTGAGACGATAAAGCAGGCCCTCCGGAATTCTCAGGTATTGGACGGCCACCCGATCGTAATCCCCCAGCAGACGAGGCTGGGTAAGGTAGGGGGGATTGTCATAATAGTTGTTTAACAACAGGGCGTTGATAAGTTCCTGATAGAGCGACTGCAATTCCCCGACATTGTAGGGTCTCCCGTGCTCGAAATCGGACAACCGGGCCTGGTACCTCTCTACCTGGATCTGACAGGCAGCCAGGTATGCCGGATACAGCTTTTTCAGGTGATCCAGATACCAGCTGCGCCTCAGCAATTCCTTGTTGACCAGCACCACATCACGGCGCAGCCCTTGGTGGTGAACAAGGTAGAGACAGGGTGAATACAGATCCCAGTTGTCAACCAGGATTACGGCGTTGGGCTCGGCCGATTCCAGCAGGGCTGAGGCCAGGTCTTCCGACAGCCGGTTGTGGCTCTGGTCATTGGCCGCAAAGTTCAGAGCCAGCGGCAACAGGAAAACCCCGGCCATCAGGGCCCGAGGCCAAATGGCCAATCTCGGCCACGGGATCAGGGTCAGGATTGACTCAACCAACCAACCCATACCGGCAGCCATCAGAACATATCCGCTTACCAGGGCCGGGATAAAATAGGGATCGATATCCGGGATGCTGTAATTGATTCCATAGAGCACCGCCAGCAGAAACACCGTCCCCATGGCCAGCAGGATCCGGCGTTCCTTCCGATAAAGGGCAATCCCCCCCGGGATGATCAGCCACCACAGGTAGATTCCGGGGTTCTTCAACCACAGGGCCAGAAAATTTTTGAAGTTAAGCCATAGCTGACCAGCAGTCTGGCCGAACATCCAAGTGCGGTACTGACGCCCGCTGACATGCCATAGAAAACGCTCCCAGCTGTCGGGGCTTCCCCAATTCATCAACGGCGACAGATTGGATCTGACCGGCATAAACAGATAGACCGATATTCCGGCCAGGAACAGGCCAGCTGCGGCCAGCCACACCAAGGGCCTGGGCCTCCCCGCCACCAGAAGAATGGCTGCCCCGCCCAGCGTCCAGAGCAGGCTGAGGTGGTTGCCCATCCCCAGGCCAGTCAAAAAAGCCATCAGCATAATCTGGCGGGGCCGGCCTTCCTGTCGGTAAGCTACGGCCAGCCACATGACGGCCACCGACCACATTGCGGTCAGGGCGTAGACCTCCAAAAAGACCGCCTGGCTCCAGATGACCGGAGAAAAGGCATAGGCTAGCGATCCGGCCAGCGCCGCCTCGGTTCTGATCCTGAGGCGGCCCAGCATCCGGAAGAGCATCGAGGCCGAGGCGGCCATCATCAAAGCCGACAGCAAATTCAGCCGCCAGGCCAGTTCGCCCCAGGGAAAGGCCAGGGCCCACATCCTGCCCAAAAGGGTGTAAAGGGGGTAGCCGGTGGGATGGGCAATCCCCAATGTCTGACAGACCACTGCCAGCTCCCCTGAATCTATTGGCCCCAGACCTGGCCCCAGGGTGGACAGATAAGCGGCCATCGAGGCAAAAAAAACCAGCCAGGGGCCCCATTGGGGGCCAATGGCTGTGTTCAGGAAATGTCTGAGCCGATATGCCATCATCAGTCAAGTAGCTCTTCGTCCACCAACAAAATGGTGCGCCTGGCCTGATTTGAACAGGCAACCCCCAGCTTCGGAGGCTGGTGCTCTATCCAATTGAGCTACAAGCGCGCTATTAGGTTAATTATATCCGGTATCGAGAAAAATTGCAAGCAATTTGATGGTTAACCGGGTCTATAGCTCCACCGACTGGCCGGGGTCGGGGACCACCACCTCCCGCCTTTGATCCCTCAGGGCCCGGGCCAAACTCTGGCTCTGGGTCTCCTCTCCGTGGACCAGGATGACCTTACCCGCACCCTCTTTGACAGATTCGACGAATCCCATCAGACCTTCCCGGTCGGCATGGGCTGAAAATCCGTTCAGAACCCTGATTTCGGCCCCCACCCGATGGGTCTCCCCGAAAATCCGCACTTCAGGCGACTTTTCCACCAACCTTCGGCCCAAGGTCCCCTGGGCCTGGAACCCCACTATCAGCACCATGTTGCGGGAATCCTCGATGGAGTTGCGCAGGTGGTGCAGCACCCGCCCACCCTCGCACATCCCTGAGGCCGATATGATCACACAGGGGCCGGAGGCATTGTTCAGGCGGCGTGATTCCTCAGTCCGCCGTATGTAGGTCAGCCGGCCGAACCCGAAGGGGTCCCCGCTATCGTCCAGCATTTCCCTGGTCTCCCGGTCAAAGCATTCGGGGTGCATTCGGAACACCTCGGTGACATTCATCGAAAGCGGGCTGTCAACATAGATGGGGATGGGAGGCAGCCGGCCGGCCTGGAACATCTGGTGCAGGTGATAGACGATGTCCTGGGTGCGCCCCACCGAAAAGGCCGGAATGATTATCTTACCCCGCCTTTGATGAACTTGCCTGACGGCCTGCTCCAGCTGGGCGGCAGTCTCATCCACTCCGCCGTGGAGCCGGTCGCCGTAGGTGCTCTCCATCAGGATCCAGTCAGCCCGCTCCGGCCGGTAGGGATCCCTGATCACCGGCTGGCCCGGCCGGCCCAGGTCCCCGCTGAATAGCAGGCGGGTCGTTTTGTCGCCCTCGGCGATCTCCAAATCCACCATGGCTGAACCCAGGATGTGCCCGGCCTCGTGGAACACCGCCTTGATGCCCGGGACAGGCTGGAACGGCCGATTGTAGGAGTAACTGACGAAATGGTTCAGCGAACGTTCGGCATCATCCAGGGTGTACAACGGCTCCTTGGGTGGCTGCCCGCGGGCTGCCCGTTTCTTGTTGACGAAGGTGATGTCGCTCTCTTGGATGTGGGCCGAATCCCTCAGCATCAGGCCCAACAGGTCGCGGGTGGCCGGGGTCATGTAGATGTCTCCTCTGAACCCGTCGCGGACCAGGATGGGGATGTTGCCGCTATGGTCCAGGTGGGCGTGGGAAAGGATCATGGCGTCCACCGAGGCCGGTTCAACCGGAAGGTTGCGGTTCCATTCCTCGCTTTCCTCCCTCCTGCCTTGGCGGATGCCGCATTCCAGAAGCAGTCTCCGACCATTGGCCTCTATCAGATGCATCGAGCCGGTGACGTTCTTGGCTGCTCCATGTATGGTGATCTTCACTGGACACTCCTTGGTTGATGTTTAAAGCAGGCTCAACTCACCGCGCTCCAGTCTTAGCAGGCGCTCCTTCCAACCCACCCCGGCCGAGAAACCGCCCGGGGTCAGGTCGTGCATGATCACCCGATGGCAGGGAATGACTATCGGCAGGGGGTTAAGCCCCAGCACCCGCCCCACTGCCTTGAAGGCCTTGGGATGCTTGATCTGGTCGGCCAGCCACTTGTAGGTGCGCACCTGTCCATAGGGTATCTGGCGGACCTTGCTCCACACCTCCCTCTCAAAGGGGGTGGCCCCCCGTAGATCAAGGGGGTAGCTGAAATCTATCTGCAACCCGCAGAAATATCCCTCCAGATCCACCTCCAGGTCCCGGAACCTTTCCGGATCCTCCAGGAATTTGAATGGGTGCTGCTCCTCCAGTTCCCTGATCGAGGTCCTCAAATCCCGCTCTCCCAGTACAATGGAGAAAAGCCCGGATTCGGTGGAGTAGGCTATGACCCGTCCCAGCAACAGATCGAATTGGGCGCAATAGATGTTCATGTTATTTGTTCCATTCAGCTATCATCCGGGCGGCCCTCTTGCCCGCCACCTTCTCCAACTCCTCCCGTCCGGCCTCGCGGACTCTCCGGGCCGAGCCGAAGGCCTTAAGCAGCTTGCGGGCGGTGGCTGGCCCGATGCCCCTAATCTCCTGAAGGCTACTGGACCCCATCCTCTTCTCTCTCAGCTTGTGGTGGTAGCGTTGGGCGAAACGATGGGCCTCGTCCCGCAGGCGCTGCAACAGATGCAGCCCGACGGAGTGCCGGGGCAGGCTAACCACCTCCCCGCCTTCCAGATACACCTCCTCAAGGCGCTTAGCCAGCCCGGCCACCGCCAGCTCATATCCAGCTTCATTTCTTGCCCTAAGGGCGGATCTCATCTGGGGAAGGCCGCCGTCCACCAGCAGCAGATCGGGCTTTGGCAGTCCCTTTTCTGCCAAATGGGCAAGATAGTGAACCAGCAATTCCCTCATCATACCCGCATCGTCCGGCCCGGGAGCAGCCATTTTGAACTGCCGGTATCCCGACTTGTAAGGCCGGCCATCCTTGAAACAGACCGCCGATCCGACGCTGTCGGTGCCCGACAGGTTGGAAATGTCGAAGGCTGATATCAGCCGGGGCAGGTCCTTCAGGCCCAGGGCCTGCTGGACCTCCAGCAGTGGTTTGGCCGTCCGGGCGCTTAGTCCCTCCCCGGCCGCAGTCAGTTCCTCGCTTTTGGTCTGGCCCTGCCGCCGGGCAAAGTCCATCAGCCGGCGCTCGGTCGGGTTGGCTGGCAGCCGGACCTCGACCGGCCTTCCCCGCAGTCCGGTCAGGGCCTGGGCCAGTAATTCACTGTCGGCCGGCAGGGGTTGGCAGATCAACGCCTCGGGAATCGTCAGGGAGCTAACATAGTGCTGGGCCAGAAAAGACCCCAATATCGCGGGGACTTCCTCCCCCTCCAGATGCCTGATTGTCCGGTCGTAGCGGGCTACCAGCTTCCCATCACGGAAGGACAACAATGTCATCAAAGCCTGCCTCTTCAACGGGGAAAGGGCAATCAGGTCGGCATTGAGCTCATTCCCGAGCGCCACCACCTGGCGTGAGGTGATCCGCTCCAAATGGGCCAGTTGATCGCGCCAGTGAGCCGCCTGCTCAAAATCCAGCGCGGCGGCGGCCGAGTCGCGCATTTCCGCCAGCTGGCGGGACAGCTCCCGGCTGCGGCCGGACAGGTATTTGATGGCGGCCTCTATCATATCCCGGTACTCCCCGGACGAAATCTTGCCGGCACAGGGAGCCAGGCAGCGGCCCATCTGGAGGTTCAAGCAGGGCCGGCCGGGGGACTGCTCCGGCAACCGGTAACGGCAGGAACGGATGGGAAATATCTGGCGCACCAGGGCCAGGGTCCTGCGTAGAGCCGCCCCGTCGGTATAGGGGCCGAACAGCCGGGAGCCGCCCCGGGTCAGGTCCCGGGTGGTAAATATCCGGGGGTATGGCTCTTCGGTCACCTTGATCCACGGAAACTTCTTGTCATCCTTGAGCAGGATGTTATACCGCGGCTGATGCCGGCGGACCAGCTCGGCCTCCAGTATCAGGGCCTCGGCCTCGGTGTCGGTCACCAAGTAATCCACCAGGGCCGAACGGGTTATTATGGAAGCCTCCTTCAGATCTCCGGTGTTGCGGAGATGGCCCAACACCCTTTGCCTGATGTTCCGGGCCTTGCCGATGTAGATCGGCTCACCTTCGGCATTCCGGAAAATATAGACCCCGCAGCCTTCGGGCAGCAGAGGTATCATCTTCTCAAGGTCGGCCATCTGCTAAACTGGTCTGATGCATTCGGGGGTGTCGTTCCCTGGCGAATTGACCGTCGTACCCACCCGGCAGGAGAATAAGCCTTCCAACGACCAGGGCTCAAGCATCGGGAGGAGGAGTTCGGGGTCCCTCAAATCAGGGTCGAGCCAATCCCGATATTTTTGGGGGGCCATGATGGCCGGCATCCGGCCATGGACCTCTCCCACCAAGCTATTGGCTGGCACCGTGATGATGACGCCCCGATTGCCCTCCGGCCAACCAGGTTGGCACAGCCCGGCCATAGCCATCATCTTTCCCGGTCCGAGGCTGAAGTAGAACGGCTCTGGTTGGCCTGGCCGTTGACGCCACTCGTAGAAGCCATCGGCCACAATCAGGCATCTTCCCCCGGCCAGATGCTTCCGAAAGGCCGGCTTTTGCATCAGTCCTTCTGAGCGGGCATTGATGATCAGCCGGCTTCCGGCTCCCGGCAGTTTAAAGCCCCAATGCAGGGTCGCCACCGAAGGGGCCTCCCCGCCAAGCACCGCTGCCACCGGATTCCCCGGAGCGATGTTGAATGAAGGCCGGGGCAGACCGGCGATCCGTTCCGAAGGAATGCCGAACCATTTAGATATCTCCGCGATGCCGCTGGCCCTGACAAATCTTCCGCACATGGTTTACCGGACCGTCAGATTCAATGCTTGGAATTCCGGACGGCTGATGAAAGAAGCCCGCAGCTCCGGGTCTGATATTTTCCGGCAGATCTGCTTTACAATCTGCCGGCCCTGTTGCCGGTGATCAATAGCATCCGACCGGCCTGTCGTCCCCCTGGATAGGGCGGCCCCCAGAGCGTGCACGCAAGCCAGAAACGATTGGTATTCGGTGCCGGAAAGTGATTCCATCAGCTGGATGAAACAGTCGGCGGCGGCCTGCTTCTCCCCGGTTTGCAGCAGCAGTCGGGCGCGGATATAGAGCAACCGGCTTAGGTCGTGCTGGCGGATGGCCTCTTTATCATTCTCCAGGGCATTACAGATTACCTCCAGCACCTTGCTCCGCTCCTGATATAGGCTTTGTACGTCAATCTGGGCCAACAACAGCCGTCGGTTAATCTCGGGATCTTTCAGCTCTCGTCCCATCTCCCGGCACTGCTCCAACAGATTTTCCGCCTGGATGCTGTCACCCATTCGGGAACAGCATTGGGCCTGATAGAGCCGGTCCAGGGTCTCCACCACCCGGTCGCCTACCCCCTCCACCTGCCTTAGTGCCTGGGCTAGACAGTCAAAGGCCCGGGAATAACTGCCCAGGTCCAGCAAAAGGCGGCCCTTCATCTCATAGCTTAGGGCAATACTGATCTGGTCCTCGGCCTCGGTCCCCAGCCGGCGGCACTTTTCGGCCAAACGGAAGGCCGAATCGTAATCGCCCTGATACCAATAGATCTGAGAGGCATTGCCGGAGACTATGGCGCTCCCCAGCTTGTATCCGATACGGTCATAGCAACTTGAAGCCTCCAGATAAGCCATCAGGGCATCCGCCACCCTTTCCTGGTTGACCAGACAGATGCCCAGGTTGTTGCAGGCATCCCCCAGCATATCGGTTGAATTGAAATGCCGGTAGACTCCGATGGCCCGCCCCAGCATTCTTTCGGCCTCGGCCAGCTGGTTGTCGTAGACCAGGGTCAGACCCTTATCCAGCCAGATGCCGGCCAACGCCAGTTCGTTGTCGGCGTATTGCTCGGCCTGATCATAATAGCCCAGGGCCTCCTTGGTGCGGGTCTTCTCCCGGGCCACCAGGGCCCTCCATTCATAGGCCTGGCGCAGAATTTCCCTTTCCTGCCGCCCGTCCAGCATTTTGAACAGACAGCCTATCTGCTCCTCGGCCAGGTTGAGGTCCCCCCGGTCAGACAGGTGCCTTACCTCCAGCATCAGTAACTCGATCTTATTGTCCCGGCTTGGAAAATCATTTTCCAGAACATCCAGAGCCCTCAGCAATGCCCTCTCCTTCTCCCGGTCACCCAATAGATTGACAATGGCCAGCTTCTGCCGGTATAGGTGCCAGAGAACCTCCCGCCACTTCTCCGCCTTATATTCCGTATATTCCCGGTAATTGTGCGTCAGATTATTCATGATCAGCGGTACATCATCCCCCGGTGCCTGATTTCCTCGATGTACATCACTTCGCAGGAACCGTCACCGGTGTCATTTCGGCTCAATGATGAATTCCACCAGTAATGCTCGCCGTCTTTATAGGCATTGATCCTTACCAGATAGCCATGGAGAGAGATGGTGTCCCCGGAGCCGATCCTCAGCAGGGCCGCCCTAAGGTTGTGGTTGGCCGGGATGGCATGGACATTGGCCGAATAGCGTGATATGAAGGAATTGTCAAAGGGGAAATCCTCCCGGTAGCGCCAATAGTACCATCGGCCGCTCTGCGACCAGCTGACCCTTTTGTGCAGTCCGGTGATCACCATTTTCCCCCAGGCCACCGCCAGGTCGCAAGGCGAGATGGCCGCAGTCCAGCCCGATCCGTAGTTCCGGCGCCCCAGCACCAGAGCCGATAGTTCATATTCGGCCACCGGATTGATGGTTATGTCGTATCCCGAAGCCTGGATTCGAACCGGATCGGCGCTACCGACGGTTTCCTGCCAAGGGTCATCGGTTACGGAAATGGAACCGGGCTCTGGTATTCCCTGGGGGCGGGGGCCGCAGGAGAGGACCAGAATCAGGTTGACGGCTGGCCAAATCCAGCGGATCAGTTTAGCCATACACTTTCCAGTTGGATATCCCTTTGTCCGGCCTCCCCAAAGGCAGGCCCATTTGCTAATATATCATTTATAGCTATTACTTTTCAAGGGCCAAACTCACCGCCAGCCTCGCCAGCCCTCATATGGTTGGTAAAAGGAGTGACAGTTATTGATATGGATGCTGGTTTGTGGTATATTTATACTGGAATTGTCGCAAGAATGTTTATGAAATTAACCAAAGCATGACCATGATCGGCAATCGCACCTTGCCAAGTATTTTTTACAAAGGGCTGCTTGTAATAGGGTCCGGAACCACCCTGTTATGGCTGACCGGATGCGCCTATTTTAACACCTACTATAACGCCAACCGACTGTACAGTTCGGCCAGCAAGGATCACCGGCAGTTCCCGGACACGGTTGCCGCCAGCCCGTCCGCCCGGGAGAACCTCAGGAAAGCCATTGACAAGTACGCCCAGGTAGCGGTGAAATATCCCAACAGCCGCTGGGTTTTGCCCAGTCTATACCACATGGGAAGCTCCTACTATCTAATGGGTGAGTTTGACAAGGCCGAGCGCAAGTACCAGGAAATCTTGCAATATTATCCCAACAGCCGCTATGCCCTGATGTCCCAGCTAAACCAAGCCCTGATATCCTACCGGATGCGGCAATGGGACAAGGCTCTATGGGAGCTTTCGCGCATCAGGGAGGGCGACCCCCGGACCATTCAGCAGGCAGCTTTCCTGGAGGCCCTGGTCAAACAGTCAATGGCCGACCAGCCCCGGGCCGCCATAGCTTGGGAAAGTTTTCTCTATCGCCACTATCGAAGCCGGCTGGCCACCCCTGCCCGCTATAATTACGCCCTAGTCCTGATTTCTCTGGGCGAGACTAGCAATGCCGCCCGGGAGCTGGAATTGCTGCTGGATTCCCGGCTGAAAAAGGATTTTCGCTACCAGGCCTCTTTGCTGCTGGCCCAATGTTACCGGGAGAGCGGCCGGCCCGACCAGGCCCTTGCCATTTACCGCCACCTGCAAAAGGGGCGTCCCGACCAGGCCAAAATCCCCCGGCTGGAGCTGGAGATGGCCCACGCCCGGGCAACTAATTTGCCGCCCCTGGAGTCTTCCTCCGAGTATAAGCGGCTGGCCGCCAAGTACCCCAAAACCGAGATATCCGCCGAGGCCCTGTTCCAGGTGGCCAAGATCTTCGAGACCCAACAGCAGCCGGACAGCGCCTTGGAATATTACAATCGCGCCCGAAGCGAAAATCCCTCGCCGGTTATCAGGGAAGCCGCCCTTAAAAAAAGCGCCGACCTGTCATTGCTGTTGGCCTATCGCCAGCAGTCAGATCAGCAGGCCGCCGAACAAAGCTCCAAGCTGCAATTCCTGATGGCCGAACACTACCTCTTCGCCCTCAGCCGGCCCGACTCGGCCGTGGCCTCCTACCGGCGGGTGGCCGAGAACTTCTCCGAGCAACCCCTTGCCCCCAAGGCTTGGTATGCTGCCGCTTGGGTATCCCGGGAGCATTTGGGGCGCAATAGCGAGTCTGACAGCATCCTCCGCCTAATAATCGAACGTTATCCCAATACACGCTATGCCAACGGGGCCCGGGAACAACTGGGGCTCCCGATAGACACTACCATATCCGATGCCGAGCCAAACATAGAGGTCAACCTGAAGCCCATCGAGGACAGACCTTCCGAGCCCACCCGACCAGACTCCATCATTCCAGCAGGCAGACACGCCCCGGGGGAACAGGAGCCCCCGACTGGCCCGACCATACCTGGGCCTGACCTATACCGCACAACCAAGTAAGGCAGATATGACTCATTCCATCACCGCCCAAGTGGGGTCCAACCGCGAAGTATCCCCGCAAATATACCGGATGGCCCTCAAGCTTCCGCAACGTAAAATAACTGGCCAACCCGGACAGTTTGTCCACCTTCGTCTGCTCCAGGGAACGACGGCCTCCATCCTGAGAAGGCCTTTCAGCATTCACCGGCTCACCTCCGGCAGACTCTGGCTGTTGTACCAGGTCAAGGGAACGGTAACCCGGGCCATGGCCAGCCTAACTCCAAGTGACTCCGTGGAACTTATGGTACCATTGGGAAATGGTTACAGGATCAACCGGAGTCGCCAGGAACACCTGTTGGTTGCCGGAGGCATGGGCCTGGCCCCGATGTTGTTTATGGCCGACCATCTCAAGAAAGTCGGACTGAAACACCGGATTCTTTTCGGCTGCCGCTCCTCCTCCTACCTCCTGCCGGCCCCAACCGGGTGCCGGGTGGCCAGCGACGACGGAAGCTGTGGGGTTCGCGGTCCGGTGACCTGCCTGCTGGAAGCGGAATTCTCCCGCTGTAATAATGCGGCGGTTTACGCCTGCGGCCCCTGGCCCATGCTGAGAGCCACAGCCTCCCTCTGCCGACGATATAAAGTTCCCTGCCAGGTATCCCTGGAATCATTCATGGCCTGCGGGGTGGGAGCCTGCCAGGGCTGCGCAATCCGGGCAGCCGACGGAGAATATCTGACAGTATGCAACCAGGGTCCGGTGTTTGACGCCGAACTTATAGACTGGACACAGGAGCATACGGTATGAAGGCAAACCGCCGACCGGATCTAAGCGTTGAAATCGCCGGGCTGAAGCTGAAAAACCCGGTACTGGCCGCCTCCGGGACCTTTGGGTACGGTACCGAGTACGGACCGCTGGCCCGGGCGGCCGAATTCGGGGCGGTAATCACCAAAACCGTCACCCTGGCCCCCAGAACCGGGAACCGCCCCCCCCGCATCTGCGAAACTGCCTCCGGGATGCTTAACTCCATCGGCCTGGCCAACGTCGGAATTGAGCAGTTCCTATCCCACAAGCTCCCGGCCTTGAAGAAGACGGGGGCCACGGTGATCGCCAATATCGCCGGCAACACCGTAGAGGAATATGTCATGCTGGCCCGCCGGGTCAACCAGCATCCGGGGGTAGCCGCCCTCGAGCTCAACATCTCCTGCCCCAATGTCAAGCAGGGCGGCATTGCATTTGGCACCGACCCCAAGGCGGCGGCCGATCTGACCAGGGCGGTCCGCCGGGCTTGGCCCAAGCCCCTGATCGTCAAACTTAGCCCCAATGTCAGCGATATCACCCCTATCGCCCGGGCCGCCGAGCTGGCCGGAGCTGACGCCCTGTCTTTGATCAACACTCTCTACGGCATGGCAATCGACATCGAACGACAACGCCCAGTGCTGGGCAACGTGACCGGTGGACTCTCCGGACCGGCTATCAAACCAGTGGCCCTATACCATGTTCACAAGGCCTACCAGGCGGTCAAGATTCCACTGATCGGATTGGGTGGCATCAGTAACGGGCATGACGCGGTTGAGTTCATGCTGGCCGGGGCAGCGGCTGTCCAGATAGGGACCGCCAATTTCTGCGACCCATCATCAGCCGATAGAACCGTCCGGGGGCTATCCGACTATTGCATTAAACACGGAATTGGCAAGGTTAGCCAGCTGACCGGAAGGCTGAAATGCGTTTGACGCCGACACATATTTGGCTGTTATGGCTGGTTCTGGGGTGCGCCCCGGCCCCCCTCTATCGCGGCGGTCCAAGTCAGGCCGACAAGACGGCTGGCCTCCCAGCCGGAAAGCCAGAACCCGACATTCAGTGGCCCCTGCAGGCCATGACCGGCATCGCCAGTTTCTACGGCAAAGAGTTCCACGGCCGGAAGACTGCCAGCGGCGAGACCTTTGACATGAATTCTTTTACTGCCGCCCACCGCACCCTGCCATTCGGCACCCAGGTCCGGGTCACCCATCTGGACAGCGGCCGAAGCGTAACGGTCAGAATCAACGATCGGGGGCCGTTCGTCAAGGGACGAATCATTGACTTGTCCCAGGCTGCCGCCCGGGCCATCGGACTTGATGGAGTGGGACAGGTCAGGCTGGAGGTCCTGCAATATCCCAAACAATGAAAGGAAACCAATGGAAATACCCGCCAAAGACCGCTTGATAGTGGCCCTGGATGTCCCGGGGCTCCCCGAGGCAGAAAATCTGATGGACAGGCTGGGGCATTCGGTGGACTATTTCAAGGTGGGCAGCCAGCTGTTCACCGCCTGCGGCCCTCGGATTGTCGAGGCCATCAAGCAGCGAGGGTTCCGGGTGTTCCTGGACCTCAAGTTCCATGATATCCCCAACACCGTGGCCCAGGCGGCCCGTTCCGCCTGCCGGATGGGCGTCGATATGCTTAACATGCATGCCATGGGGGGCTTCTCCATGATGGAAACCGCCGCCGCGGCGGTGGCGGCCGAAGCGGCTGGCAATCGCCCCCTGCTTCTTGGAGTCACCGTCCTGACCAGCATGGACGAGGCCACTTTCCAAGATGTGCTGGGGACCCCGGGTCGTTCCATCGAAGAACAGGTGCTGCATTTGGCCCGCCTCAGCAGAAGTGCCGGGCTGGACGGAGTGGTGGCCTCCCCCCACGAGATAACCATGCTTCGCCAAACCCTGGGCGGGGACTTCGTGATACTGACTCCCGGCATCCGGCCCTCGGATGCCCCGGCCGACGACCAACGACGCTTCATGACCCCGGCCCAGGCCGTATCGGCCGGGGCCGACTATCTGGTGGTGGGTCGTCCGGTGACCGCCGCCCCGGACCCGGCTTCTGCCGCTCGCCGAATAATAGAGGAGATGTCTCATGCTGTCAAATGAACAAGCCCGTCAATTGCTGGTGAATAATAAGGTTCTGTTGGACGGCCATTTCCTGCTCACCTCCGGACGCCACAGCCGCTTCTATTTCGAAAAATTCCGGGTCCTGCAGCAACCGGATGATGCCGTCCTGTTCTGCCAGGCCATCGCCGGGCATTTCAAGGGTCAGGACATCGCTACGGTGGCCGGCCCCACCACCGGCGGGATCATCATCGCCTTCGAGGTGGCCCGAATAATGGGCTGCAGAGCCATCTATGCCGAACGGGTGGCCCATGGCCGGGGTTTTTTAAGGGGGATGTCCCTGGCCAAGGGTGAAAAGGTGCTGGTGGTGGACGACGTAATGACCACCGGCGGCTCGGTGCTGGAGACCATCGAAGCGGTAAAAGCTTCCGGAGCCGAACTCATGGGAGTGGCGGTGTTCATCGACCGCAGCGCCGAGAAACCGGATTTCGGGGCCCCCTTCTTCTCCATCTACCATGAGAAGGTTGAAACTTTTTCCTCCGATGATTGCCCCCTGTGCCGGCAGGGCATTCCCCTGGCCAAGCACGGAAGCAGTCCCAGATCGGAAGAGCGTCGTGTAGGGAAAGAGTGTAGATCTCGGTGGT
>CALGNM010000148.1 GCA_937958665.1 uncultured bacterium
GATCGTATTCGGTGACTGGAGTTCAGACGTGTGCTCTTCCGATCTCAGCTTCAGCTTCCAGCAAAACCTTCGCAGCGTGTTCGGAGCCGCCTACCAGCGGGTGAACAGCGAAAGCGACAACTCCGGGAACCACAGCCTGGACCAGCAGTCGGCTTTCTTCAACCAGGAGTATCGGCCCCTGGAACCCTGGCTGGTGGTGGCCGGGGTACGCTACGACCAGAACACCTCCTTCGGCGACCAGCTTTCCCCCAGCCTCTCCACCAGCTGGCAGATAGCACGACTGCTGGCGGCCTACGCCAACTTTGGCCGGGCCTACCGGGCCCCCACCATCAATGAGCTTTACTGGAGCGACCCCTATGCTGTTGGCAACCCCGACCTCAGCCCGGAACAATCGGAGTCTTATGAGATCGGTGCCCGGGTGAAAGCCAGCCCTATTTCCTCTTCGCTGGCCCTCTACCGCCGCGACACCCGGGACCTGATCAAATGGGACAGCGATCCCGCTACCGGGCTGTGGACCAATAGCAACCTCGATCGGGTCCGGGCCGAAGGGGCCGAGCTGGCGCTGACCGTAAGGCCGACAAGCCGGACCTCGGTGGACGCCAACTTCAGCCGTTGCCGGGCCAGGGTGCTGTCGGACGGCGGACGGGAGCTGGCCTACACCCCCCTCAACACCGTCAACCTGAAGTTCTCCCTGGCCAACCTCCCGCTGGGCCCCAGTCTCGGCCTCAACTGGCAATTCAACGCCGTCTATCGGGACCGGCAGCTGGTCAGGCCCGCCGACCAGAGGGGTCCGGGAGCCGAGCTGCCCAGCCATATGGTCTGCGGGCAGACCCTGTCCTTCCGGATCAGCGATGCCCGGATATTCTACCGGGTGGACAACCTTTGGAACCATGAATACCAGCTGAGGCAGGGCTACCCCATGCCCCGCCGCAACCAGGCTTTCGGCATATCGATAGAACTATGGGACTGAGCCTTTATTGCCCGAATGACAAAAGCCCGGCCCTGCAGCCGGGCTTTTGTGTTTGACAATCGGTGCTGGTTGTTATAAAATCCACCCTATGCTTGAAAAAATAAGATTGGCCTGCCTGGCCTCGGGAGGCGGCACCAACCTCCAGGCCATCATCGACCACATCAAGTCCGGCCGGCTTCAGGCCGAGATCGTGGCCGTCATCTCCAATGTGCCCGGGGCCGGGGCGCTGGAGAGGGCCAAACAGCAGGGACTGCCGTTCTTCACTGTCAACCACCGGGACTTCGTCTCCCGGAGTGAATTCGAATCCCGGCTGGCCGAGATCATCGACCGGCAGGGGGCCCAGCTGATATGCCTGTGCGGCTTTTTGCGGATCTTAAGCCCATCATTCATCGACCGATATGCCAAGCGGATTATAAACATCCACCCGGCCCTTCTGCCGGCCTTTGGCGGCAAGGGATTTTACGGCCACAAAGTGCATCAGGCCGTGCTGGCATCAGGCGCCGGAGAGTCTGGCTGCACCGTCCACTACGTGGACAAGGAGGTGGACCATGGCCCGATCATCCTGCAACACAAGGTCCCGGTTTTGGCCGGGGATACCCCCGACACCCTGGCCGCCCGGGTGCTGGAGCAGGAGCACCTGGCATATTCCCGGGCCATCGCCCTGATCGCCCCCTCCATTCTGGAGATGGACCATAGCATCACCCCTCCCCGCACAAAACCATGATGAAGAAGCGCCTGGCCCTCTCCCTGTCCAGCGGCCTTTTGATGGTGCTGGCCTTCCCCCTGTTTGCCCTTTGGCCCCTGGCCTTCATCGCCCTGGTGCCCCTCTACTTTTCGTTGGATGATGTTTCCCCCAAAAGGACCTTCCTGCTGGGCTGGACGGCCGGGCTGTTTTTTTTTACTGGGCTGCTTTATTGGATAGTCCTGAACCCGGCGGTGGAGCCCTGGGTTAAGCCCCTGCTATACCTGGGAGTGATCCTGATAGCCGCCTACCTGGCGCTGTACCTGGCCGTTGGGCTGGCCCTGGCCCGCTGGTTGTCCAACAGGCTCGGTTGGCCCCTTTGGTCCCTGGCCCCGTCTATCCTGGTCTTGGCCGATTACCTGAGAAGCCACGGCCTGCTTGCCTTCCCCTGGGGCTCGCTGGGCTACAGTCTGGCAGGCTGGATTCCCGCCATCCAGTTGGCTTCATTCAGCGGAATTTACGGAGCGACCTTCTGGGTGCTGATGGTCAACGGCCTGACCTTTTGGCTGATCCAGTCCCTGCGGAATAAATCGTTGACAAACGCCTGGAGCCGGCTTATCCGGCCGGCCGCTATTTTGGCCGTGACCCTATCCCTGCCTCTCCTGGCCGGTCAGCTGTTTCTAATCCAAACGGAAAAGACCATGGAAGGCGCCCCAAAATTGAAAGTGGCCTTGATCCAGGGGAACATCGAGCAAGGGCTACGCTGGGATGACACCTTCCGCCATTATAACTGGCAAACCTATGACTCTTTGAGCCGCCGGGCGGCCGCCGATTCCCCCCAGCTGCTGGTCTGGCCGGAGACGGCCCTGCCCTTCTATCTGCGCCACGAGCCGGGGTACCTTCGCCGCATCTTCTCGCTGGCCGACGATGTCAACGCCTATGTTCTGACCGGAGTGCCAGACCTCAAGCATGATGCCGAACTGGACTGCCAAGCTTTCTACAACTCGGCCTTTCTGATCCTGCCCAACGAGGGACTGGCCGCCAGTTACGCCAAAAGCCATCTGGTTCCCTTCGGCGAGCGTTTCCCCTACAAGGAAAAGATCCCATTTCTGAAGGAAGTCGACTTCGGCGAGGGGGAGTGGACCCCGGGGGCCGACAGCGTCATCTTCCACACGACCCTGACCGATTTCTCCTGCCTGATCTGCTTCGAATCCATATTCCCGGAGATCGCCCGCACCCAAGTGGGCCAGGGGGCAAAATTTTTGGTCAATATCACCAACGACGGCTGGTTCGGCCGCTCTGGAGCCGCCCGCCAGCACGCCGACATGTCAGTCTTCCGGGCGGTGGAGCAGCGGAGGGCCATCGCCCGCTGCGCCAATTCCGGCATCTCGATGTTCGTGATGCCTACCGGCCGGGTGGTAGCCCGAACCGGCCTGTTCGAGCAGGCCATCCTCCAGGCCGAAGTCCCCCTAATAAACGGATCCACCTTCTACCAGCGGCATGGCGACATCTTCGTGCTGGCTTTGTCCCTCCTGTTGGCCCTGGCCATCATTGCTCCGTATTGTAAAAAGCTCCGGCCTAAAAATTTAAATTCTGATTACAGGAAGGAATAAGCGGCGGCTAAGCCCGGTATATTGGGTAAAAAAGGAGGAACCGCCATGTCACCCAATATCATTTGGCTGCTGCCACCGGCCGGGGTCCTGCTGGGATTTGCCGCCAGTCTGGCCGCCTTCCGCCTGAAGCCGCTTTCGGCCGCCGGATATTCCCGGCGGAGCTATCCGGCCCTGGAGGCGGCCGACCTCAAGCTGGGCCTGATCTCCGCCTTCCTTTTGCTGGCCCTGGCCATCTTGGCGGCTGGAGGATACTCCCTCCACCGGGAACACTGCCGGGCCCGCTCACTGGCCGACCTGTCCGATTACGGGCGGACTAGGATCATCGACATCCGCGACATCGGCCTGCCAAAGACCATCGATGACCGTCGCCTGAACCGGGAGCCGTTCTCCGCCCCGGTGGCCCAGTCCCCCACCTACGGCATACCCAAGCCGGTGGAGGCGGACCTGATCGAAGACGATGGGGCGATGACCCAGGGGGACCTGGGGGCCAGTCTCTCCGCCCGGGGCGCGTTAAACCCGGATTCCCTGAAAGGGCCGGTGGATATCGCCGATGACGGACTGCTGCCGGCCAAGGGTTCCTTCCAGGACCTGGGCCGCCAGCCGGAGCTTATCAGGTCGGTCCGCCCGGTCTATCCCTCCATCTGCGTCAATGCCGGGTTCGAGGGCCGGGTGTACCTGAACCTTCTGCTGGATCTTGATGGCCGGGTCACGCTGGCGGAGGTAGCCAAAAGCTCCGGGAACAGCGCCCTCGACCAGGCCGCGCTGGATGCCGCCCGGCAGTTCCTGTTCAGCCCGGCCCTGTCGCCGGATGGCAAGCCGGTCAGGGTTTGGGTGGCCTACCCCATCACCTTCTCTCTGTCCCGTAATTAGAAGGCTGATCCAATCACAGTAAAAGGGGGAAAGCCTGGGCTTTCCCCCTTTCGTCTATCTGCCGAATAAACAACTTCATCCCCCTCCTGGCAGGCTTATCTCCAGCACCGTGCCGATCTCGGGCGGGCTGGCATCCGGCCGGTCGGAAGGCAGGCAGATCAGAATGGCGCGGGTGGTCCTTAAAAGCCTGGGAGGGGATTCTAACAACCCCTCCCCGGGCAGGGTTGCCGGAGCTGGGCCAGGTTTTTCAGCCAATTCCTCCATATAAGCTGACCTATCATCCCGGCATGAGGCTTCCCTCTCAGCCTTGGCAGCAGCCTGAGATGGCGTAGTATCTTTGATTTCATCGGTGCTCCGTTCGGCCACCGATGGTGGCTGGCTGGCAGTTTCGGAAGGCACCAGGGGTGGGATATCCAAGGCAGCCCGGCTGGTTGAGCTTCCCGACTTCTTCCCCCTGGCCGGTGCCTCCTTCCGATCCAGTTCGGTTTCAGCGGACTGCCGTTTCGCACTTTCCCGTGAGACGTACTCATCCCCAACCGTCATACCGTGGGGTGTCGGTCCGGTCATCATCAGCCGACTGGCGGTTATGGCCAAGGCGAGGGCCGCTGCCGCCGCCAGGGGCACCGTCGGCCAGCCCAACAGGTTCCACAGGCTCCGGCCGGCGGGAGCCTTCCCCTGAGAGGCTATCTTGGCGGTCACCCGGGAGCCAAAGTTCTCGAAATACCCCTCCGGAGCTTCCTGGCATTCTGCCTCAGCCACCGCCCGCTCCACCCGGGAAAGCTCTTCAGCCAGGGCCCGACACCCGGGACATGACTTGATATGCTCTTCGATAACGGACCTATCGGGAGCCATCAGTTCCCTATCGACATAGGCCTGGATGTCCTCCGGCCTTATTTTACGGCAGTCATTCATATTATCCCTTTCAGCCTCCGGGCCAGGGTTTGGCGGCCCCGGAAAAGACGGGACATCACGGTCCCGGCTGGTATCCCCAGCACCCGGCCGATCTCCTGGTACGAAAGTTCCCGGTCGGCCCTCAGCAGTATCACCTCTCGCTGGTCAAGCGGCAGTTCGTCGATCTCCCTCCTGATCCTTTGGCAGGCATCGCTCTGCACCGCCGCCTCCAGGGGATCGGCGGAATTGTCGGCGGCCTCGTTCTCTGCCGCTAGGGGAAGGTAGCGTCCCTCCCTTTTTACGGCATCGTGACAAAGGTTGATGGTGATCCTCACCAGCCAGGTGTAGAAACGAAACCGGCTGTCATAGCTCTTCAGGGAGAAGAAGGCCCTGATGAAGGCCTCCTGGGCAACGTCATCGGCCGCCAGATGAGACCGCAGGTAGCGGCGGGCCACCGAATAGACCGCCCGCTGGTATCGCTTGACCAAGTGGCCGTAGGCTTCATCATCGCCCGACAATACTTGGTCGATTATCTCTTGGTCGCTCAAGTTATCCAAGCAATATACCGCCCCTTGTTCCTGTTTATTCCCCCGGCAGCAAGACAGGAGGCGAAAACCTCCGCCTCCCGCTATCGCACCGTCTTACCTGACAAATGGCGGAGAGGCCGGGATTTGAACCCGGGGTAGAGCTTTAACACCCTACGACGGTTTAGCAAACCGCTCCCTTCAGCCGCTCGGGCACCTCTCCGCGCTATCTATTTCCCTGGGTTGACATTATTCCTAGGGGTTGCCGCTATGGCGGAAGCGAGAGGATTCGAACCCCTGGTGCCTTGCGGCACTGCGGTTTTCAAGACCGCCGCCTTCAACCACTCGGCCACGCTTCCCGGTCGATGCCACCAAACCAATGGGATTTTATCATTTTACTGCACCTTTGTCAACCACGGGGCTCTGGACCGGATGGCCGCTAGGCCAGCCGGGAAGGCTCCGATAGCTATTCCCGGCCACCAATTTCAGCCGACCGGGGTGGTGGCCATCATGTTCTCTTTTTCAGCCTATTCCCACGATCCGCCGGATCTCGTCCGAAAGATACCTGGCCTGGGCCATAAAGCGCTTTTTATAATCCGGATGAAGCTCAAACCACTCCCGGGGAGACATCATCCCTTTCCGGCCGTTGCACTTCAGGCAGGCCAGGACCCGGTTGGAGTCGTTATCCAACACCCGGCGCCTGACCCCGAATTCCTTCCAGCGGGAGAGGGGAACCACATGGTCGATACTTAAAGGGCCCGTTCGACCACAGTATATGCACTCGCCTTTTTTCCTGTTTGTTTTTGCCATAATGGCCTATTTGCAAGTTTTGAACCCCGACTTGCGGCTCTCATCTTCCCCCCTACCCGGCCCTCACCTCCGGCAGTTCCTCCCATCTGGTGGTGTAGCGGGGCGAGAGCTTCTGCTGCCGCATCTGCCAGGGCCGGGCGGCCCCTGAAATCCCGTAGCCGATGGCTCCCCGTCCCAGCCGGCCGTTGATGGCATCCATGGCCCGCATCAGATCCCTCTGGCCGGGCCTGTTTCCCGAGGGCTCCAGCAGGTTAATCTGAACAGCATCCCGGGGGCCGATGGCCGACAATATCACTCCGGCCCTCTTGTATCGGAATCCCGGCCTGAAGATGGCCCCCAGGCACTCCCGGGCCAGTTTCAACAGGCTGGGGGTGTAATCGGTGGCCTCCGGGAGCCCCAGGGTGGCGGAGTTGGAGTACTGGGGATCGTCCCTGAAGCTGTTGGTCTCGATGAACACCGTCAGCAGGGAGGCCGTCGACCCCTGCCTCCGGAGCTTCTCGGCGCAGACGAAGGCCAACTCCAACACCGCCTGTTCCAAGTCCTCCCGGAAGCCGATGTCGCTCCCAAAAGAGCGCGAAGTCATGATGGCCTTCTTGGGCGGCGGCGCATCCTGCCATCCAAGGCAGGGGTTACCCCGCAGCTCCTCCACCGTCCGGAGGCCTACCACCGAAAGCTTACGCCTTATCCACCCGTCGTCGGCATCCCTCAGCTGCCGGGCATTAAGTATGCCTGCTTCCTCCAGGGTGGCGGAGTGCCGCCGCCCCACCCCCCAGACCTCCCCGGTTCTGGCATCCTCCAGCAGGCGGTCGATGTCCGGATGGTCGGTGATGTCGAAGACCCCCGGGGACGACCGCTTGGCGATCCGGTTGGCCAGCTTGGCCAGGGTCTTGGTGGGCCCAATGCCGATGGAAACCGGGATGCCGGTCCAGCGGCGGACGGTATCCCGGATTAGCCGGCAGTAGGCCTCCCGGTCCATATCCCTGCCCTCCAGTGTCAGGAAGGCCTCATCGATGCTGTAGACCTCCAGAGCGGGGGCGAACCGCCGCAGGGTGTCCATCACCCGGGAGGACAGGTCGCCGTAGAGGGTGAAATTGGCCGAGAACACCGCCACCTGGTGCCTCTCGATGATGCCCCGGTAACGGAAGGCCGGTTCGAACCCGGCGATGCCCAGGGCTTTGGCCTCGCTGGTCCGGGCTATCACGCAACCGTCGTTGTTGGACAGCACAATCACCGGCCGCCCCTCCAACGAGGGCCTGAAGACCTTCTCGCAGGAGGCATAGAAGCTGTTGCAATCGACCAGGGCGACTACTTTGGGCACGGCTTCTGTCTCCTCACAACCGATGAATGACATAGGTGACCACCCCCCAGACGCTGAATTCCGAGGCGTCTCCCACCTCGATGGGGCTGAATCCCGGGTTCTCGGACTCTAGGTACAGCCGGCCGGACCGGCGGCGGATCCGCTTGACCACCAGTTCTCCGTCCAGGGCCGCCACCACTACCCGGCGGTCCAGGGCCTCCAGCGACCGATCCACTATCAGATGGTCCCCGGGATGTATCCCGGCTCCCAGCATGGAATCGCCCGATACCTTGACGATGAAGGTGGCCGCCCGGTTCCTGATGAAATGCTCGTCCAGACTGAGCTTCTGCTCCACGAAGTCGTCGGCCGGAGACGGAAAGCCGGCCGGAACTTTCGATACGTAAACCGGCAAATGGACGCCGGAGCTTTTGCCTATCCGGTAGATCCCGGTTACCCGGATGGATTTTGATGTTTTCTTCACATCAGCCCCTTTCGGTCCGTTCTACCCGCCGGAGATCGGAAGAGCACACGTCTGAACTCCAGTCACCGAATACGAT
>CALGNM010000149.1 GCA_937958665.1 uncultured bacterium
ACCACCGAGATCTACACTCTTTCCCTACACGACGCTCTTCCGATCTATAACTGGCCAAATAGCCTGCCTTGAGCGAATGTACCGTCAGGACCGGCACCAGTTTGACTTGGCCGTTTAGGCCGTAGAACATCCGGACATCGAGCTGCCCTCCCCTCCCTTGGCTGCTTTCCACCTTCTCCCAGTAGATCGGATCGGCCCCGCTCAGCTCGAAGGATGATGAGAATGAAAGTCCCTGGATGCTCGCGGCCGCCTGCAGATAGATATTGTCAGAAAAAACCGCCGAGGCCCCGGCCGCCATGGACCAAATTCCCGATTGGGCCCGTCGCCTGACCGCATCCTGGGGGATGGTATCGCTAAAGTCATAATCCCTGGCCCCCGAAGCCAGGCCGAGGGATAGCCCGGCGGTAACCGGCCCGACCTCCCGGGCATACATCAGGCGGAAACGGCTGTCCGGAAACGGAATGGCGTTGCGGGGGGACATCATGGGGTGGGAGGCGATGGCGTCGTTCAGGGAGGCAATCAGTCCGTTGAATTCGGACTGGCTATTCAGGTCGCCGAAGGCCAGCCCCACCGACCCGAACTTCCCCTGGTCGTCGGACCAGACCGCCGCCAGCGACATCCTGTCGCGGGAGAAGGGAAACGAATCCAGGTCAATGGTTAGCAGCCGGCCAAAACTGCCGACCTCGGAAGGAAAGGCCAGCATATCCCCGGGGCTGGTAGTGAACACCGCCGCCTGGCCCAGGGTGGTGCCGGAGGCCGGTTCGGCCCCGGCCGGCCCAGCCCACAGAACCGGCAGCAGCAGACTGAGCCACAGAAGTTTCCAGTTCATATCTTGCGCCCCCATCAAATACAAAGGGCGAGGCCGGCAAAACCCGAACTCGCCCTTGAACCGTAAGAAAGGTTTAGAACTTGTAGGTGGCCGAAACCTGGGTGAAGGGCTCTCCCGCAATGCCGCTCATCAGGTAGCCGGCGGTGAAGGGCTGATCGTCGTTCACCTTGACGTCGATGTTCAGACGATTGAACTTGAAGGCCAGGCCAAAGCCGAAATTATACTCGGCAGTGGTGTAGGTGGTCTCGCTCTCGTAGTTGTCGACCGCCGAGCTGTAGGTGCTGGTGTTCTTGGCAATCTCCTTGCTGGCGCCCAAACGAACGGTCAGCCACTTGACCACATCAGCCTCGACCGCGGCGCTAAAGCCGGGGAAGAGAAATTCGCTGTACTTGGTCTCCTTGTCGCCGGGGGTGCCGATCACAAAGCTGTCCTCGACGGTGGTCGATCTATAGGCAAAATCGATCCCGCCCAGAATCCGAACGTTCTCCACCGGTGTATAGTTGGCGCCAAAACCGGCCCAGAATTCGCTGTTGGAAACGGTGCCCTTCTCGGGATGGTTGGTGGTATCGCTGTAGGTGGTCTTAAAGCCCATAGAGCTCATTGAAAGTCCGGCGGTGGGGACCAGCTTGAAGTTGTCGGTCATGCCGTACATCACCTGCAGGGCCAAATCCATACCGGAACCCCCATCGGACTCCAAGGTGTTGTTCACCGGGGTGATGGCGGGAGTGGCCATAGGCCATGAGTAGTTCTCCTCGGCCGAAAAGGAATAGGTCTTGAAGGAGAAGCCCAGATTGGCCTCCACATTCTCCATCGGGGAATAGCCCAGGCCGAAATTGAAGTCCCAGATGCCGGATGAACTCTCGTACTCCTGCTGCAGGTTGCCGGAGACGGTGTCGGACTCGGTGAAGGTGTAGGAGCCGGCCGCCCGGGCGATATGCAGACCGGCCGAGAGCCCTCCAACATTGCGGGCGTAGAACAGGTGCCACTTGTTGTCGAACATCGGAATATCGCTGTGGAAATGGAGGGCGGCATTGGTAGCAGCGTTCAGCCAGGTCAGATATTCGTAGAAGTCATCCTCTCCGGTGATGGCATGGTTGATGTCCAACCCGGCTGCTCCCCAGGTCTGCTCCTCGTTGGCGAAGGTAACGGCGGCCGAGCCGTAATACTGGAACATGGCCGGGTAAGTGCCTAGCTCGGCGACCACCATCCGGGGATACTCGGCGGTAAGGTTGGGGTAGAAATAGATGTCCTCGAAATCGCCGTCATACATCCAAGCCTTGCCCAGCGAGGCAATCCGGGCCTGGGTGGCAAAGGTCACGTTGGCAACGCCGAACAGCATCACCAAGGCGGCCATGACTGCCAGTGTCTTTCTCATGTGGAAAATCCTCCTAACTGGTTTGATTGGTTGCAGGTATGCTCAATAATAAAGATATCAAAAATATATGTTATTGTCAATAGTAAAATGTAATAATATATAAATATATGATGTCAGAACCGATAGCCCAGGGCGGCCGAGGCAACCGGCCAGGTTTTACTGCCGCTGGCCAGGTTGCCCCCGGAATAGATGATCTCCGGGTTCAGTAGCAGGTCCAGGGCCAGGTTGCTCATCTTGAAGGTCAGCCCGGCGTTGAAATCGTAGGGCTGGCTAGCGTCCTCTTTCCGCCGGGATGCTCCGTCGGTATAATCGGTCAACTCGGTGGTTGAGACGGCTCTTTGGGTGGCTCCCATCCTGGCCGTAACCCATTCCCTTAGATTAGCCTCCATCCCGAGATGCCACCCCGGAAAGGCCCAGACTGTGGAGCTATGCTTGACATCGCCTGGAAAGCCAGCAACCAGCGAGTCCTCGATGACCGTTTTTGAATACCCCAAATCCAGGCCGGCCACCAGCTTGAGGTGGCTTCGGTATTGGTAATTCCATCCGCACCCCAGTTCCAGGCCGGTTGATTTGGTGCTGCCCTTGGCCAGGAGGCTGTCTCCCTCCTGCCAGTAACTGTAACCCATGTCAGTCCGGACAATTTTCAGCCGGGGGACAATCACCATATCCTCATTGAGGGCGTAGAACATCCTGCCGTCAAGGGCCAGTCGGAAGGCGCCGTCCGATGATAAGTTTTGGGCCGAATCCTGCCCGGCAACGGCGTAACTGCTGCCGAAGGAGAGGTGGCTGTAAGCCAGGGCCACATCGGCCCTCAGGTTGTCTTGCGGTTCATAGCCCAGACCCAAGGTTAGGTCCAATGCCCCGGAGTTGGCCTTCCGTTCCTCGTCGCCATAGCCGTCCAGGGCGGACCAAGCCGAGCGGCCAATCATAATGCCCCCGGTGTAGGCGCCGATCTTTCTGGCATAAAGACCCTGGTAGGAGGCGGCCGGCTCCCATATTATCATCAGTCTCCGGGCCAGGTTGCGATCCTGCAGACGGGTTACTATATCCACGCTGAAGGTATCGTTACGGACTGGGGTCAGGTAATCCAGCAGGGCTTGGTACCCGGCCGACCGCCGGTTGACGGCCAGGCCTACTACCCCAAAGCTCTGCTCCTCGTCGGCATGGAGCAGGCCCACCGAGCTTCGGGAATGCACCAGACCGCCCTCCTCTCCCAGCTCGGCCATCACCGAGCGGTAGTAGAGCGGGGTCACGCTGGGAAATTTGTATACATGGCTATTGTCCCAGACATAATCGGCCGCCCCGGACAGCGAAAGAACCCTGGTCTCGGTGGCCAAGGCTGGAGCGGCCAGCAGGCAGGCCAGACTCAAGCCGGACCAAAATCTTAATTTCATATGGATACTCCTGATCAAGAGTTATTTTAATGATAGCAGATTTTAAGGATAAAAGCCATAAAAAAAGCCCGTCAATAGTGACAGGCATAAATGGTGGGCCCAAGTAGAGTCGAACTACTGACCTCGTCCTTATCAGGGACGCGCTCTAACCAACTGAGCTATGGGCCCTTATCAGAATGTCCCTCTCCCCTTGGGAATTTAATTAGAGGGGATCAAAAGAAAAGGTTACAGATTATAAGTTTTACTACCTATAACCCATAACCTTTATAAATATTATGAAACTGAATAGGGTGGCACAGGGTTTGTTATCTCGCCGTCAGGTCTTCGTCTGCGAGACCCCGAATCTCTAAATTAAAGAGATGGCCCCGCTGGTTCTCTAGAAAGGAGGTGATCCAGCCACACCTTCCGGTACGGCTACCTTGTTACGACTTCGTCCCAGTCACCAGTCCTACCTTAGGTGCCGTCCTCCTTGCGGTTAGACAAGCAACTTTAGGTATTACCGGCTCCCATGACGTGACGGGCGGTGTGTACAAGACCCGGGAACGTATTCACGGCGGCATGCTGATCCGCCATTACTAGCGATTCCGACTTCATGTAGTCGAGTTGCAGACTACAATCCGAACTGAGAGGCCGTTTGGGGATTGGCTCCATCTTGCGATATTGCATCCCATTGTCGACCCCATTGTAGGACGTGTGTAGCCCTAGACGTAAGGAGCATGCGGACTTGACGTCATCCCCGCCTTCCTCCCCGTTATCCGAGGCAGTCTTCTTAGAGGGTAATCCCAAAGGGAAAACAACTAAGAATAAGGGTTGCGCTCGTTGCGGGACTTAACCCAACATCTCACGACACGAGCTG
>CALGNM010000150.1 GCA_937958665.1 uncultured bacterium
GCAGAAGACGGCATCCGAGATCGTATTCGGTGACTGGAGTTCAGACGTGTGCTCCGATCTACAGCCCCTTTGGCCTGGGCGGAGCCCAGTTCCGGGATCCCAAGGCCGAAGGGTTAGTGGAAACGGTGTGGCCCGGCTGTTTTCGGCGCGAGGTTTTCGAAAAGGTGGGGTACATCGACGAACGCCGCACCCGGACCGAGGACATCGAGTTCAACTCCCGGCTGAGGGCCGCCGGCTATAAAATATACCTGTCGCCGCTTATTAAGGCTTATTATTATTGCCGGACAACCTTGCGTGAAACCTGGCGCCAGCGCTGGGCCGACGGCTATGAGATCACCCACTTTCTGCCGGACAACCCCAAGGCTCCACGCCTGCGCCACTTCATCCCCCTGATCTTCGTAACCTCCCTGCTGCTGCTCCTTGCACTATCGCTGCTGTCAGGTTCGACCCCTCCCTGCCCTCCCCGCAGCGGAGAGGGATTGCTTGGGGGTTCAAACGTTTCAAACACCATCGGCTGTCTTGCCTTGCTTTTATTGGTGCTGGAACTGGGGGCATACCTGGGGGCGATGCTCTACTTTGTGGGGAAGGCGGGGGGCGGGTTCAAAGTATACAGTATCCAGTATACAGGAGATAGCACAGTAGATGGGAGGCAGGAGGCAGGAGACAACACGGGGAGACAGGAGATAGGAGACAGTAAACCGGGGTTGAATACCAACTACCATCTACCGAATTCTGAATACGGGCTAGGCCCGCTATTGTTGCTTCCCATCGTCTTCCTCACTCTTCACTTCTCCTACGGCCTGGGGTCGCTGTGGGGGCTGGCGACGCTGCCTTTCAGGAAAAAATAGCCGCTGGGGGATGGCAGTATTAAGTATACTGGAGACAGTATATTGTAGACGGGAGATGGTAGAGGGGACGGAAGATCGGCCGAATACACCCGCGTAATGGCCCAGGGATCTCCCTTTTCAGGGGGATGACAGGACCCGGAGCAATGACCCCATGTCATGCTCACAGAGCTTGTCCTCGTGAAAACGAGGAGTGAGTATCCAGGCTCTTATGGATCCCCCTTTTCAGGGGGATGACGGGAAGAAGGGGGATGACGGAGTGGTGTCATACTCGTGCAGACGAGCATCCAGGATTGAGCGCGTGGATTCCCCTTTGCAGGGGAATGACAAGAGGGACAGGGATGACAGGACCGGTCGGGGATGACAAAGCCCAAGTGGACCGCCCTATGTCATACTCACAGAGCTTGTCCTCGTGAAAACGAGGAGTGAGTATCCATAGGCCAATCGTGGATTCCCCTTTGCAGGGGATGACGGAGTGGTGTCATACTCGTGCAGACGAGCATCCAGGATTGAGCACGTGGATTCCCGTTTCCACGGGAATGACAAGAGGGACAGGGATGACAGGACCGGTCGGGGATGACAAAGCCCAAGTGGACCGCCCTATGTCATACTCACAGAGCTTGTCCTCGTGAAAACGAGGAGTGAGTATCCATAGGCCAATCGTGGATTCCCCTTTGCAGGGGATGACGGAGTGGTGTCATACTCGTGCAGACGAGCATCCAGGATTGAGCACGTGGATTCCCGTTTCCACGGGAATGACAAGAGGGACAGGGATGACAGGACCGGTCGGGGATGACAAAGCCCAAGTGGACCGCCCTATGTCATACTCGCATAAGCGAGTATCCATAGGCTTAGTGTGGATTCCCCTTTACAGGGGAATGACGGGAAGAAGGGGAATGACGGAGTGGTGTCATACTCAAGCAATTGAGTATCCAGGATTAGCATGGATCCCCCTTTGCAGGGGAATGACAAAAGGGACAGGGATGACGGAGTGGTGTCATACTCGCGGGGCTTGTCCTCGGGAAAACTAGGAGCAAGTATCCAGGCTTCGTGGATTCTCCTTTTTGAGGATGACACCCACTTCCAACCCTATTTCCCCCAATCTCTTGCATTTCGCCCGCCCCGCCCGCTAAACCCTTTTTCCAAATACCGGGTCTAATGATAAAGGCCCGCTAAGGAAATCTGCCAACCCAACCATAAGGAGGCCTGCCATGAGACGCCTGGCCCTGTCGGTCCTGTCTGCGGTGGTCGTTTTATTTATGGGGTGCACCGGCGAACCCGGCCCGGTGGGCCCGGAGGGCCCGGCCGGCCCGGCGGCCGCCTGGTACGATTTCAGCCTCAACTTCAGCCCCACCGTGGCCGAGGGCTACTTCTCCCTCTACGATCACACCGTCTACCAGGACAACGACGCGGTGCTCACCTACTGGAAGGCCGACTCGGTGACCTTCGTCCAGCTGCCCTACCATTTCTACAGTTCATCGTCCGTCCCGGTCTATTTCTCCACCGTCATCGACGAGTCGTGGGGCCAGCCCTGGCTGTGGGTGCTGACCGAGCGGGCCGACTCGGTGGGCGGGTCGCCCTGGGCGGCCAGCGTCACCTGTCATTTTAGGGCGGTGGTGATCAAGACCGTGCCCGGCCAGTCGCCCCCGGCTTTGGACTACCAGGACTACCGGGCGGTCAAGCAGTACTACAGCCTGCCGGACTGACCCTGCCAGGTCTGACCTCTCCCCGCCTTAAGGCGACCCTCCCCGTTGCGGGGAGGGATAAAGGGAGGGGTTCGTATCATCCTAAATAAGGAGTTCTGCCATGAAAAGCATCCCAAAATTCCTGGCCATCATTTTGGCGGCGGCCACCGCCGCCTGGGCCGGGCAGCCGGCCGACGACCTGATCAAGCTGGCCCGCTCCGGGGTGGACGCCGAGGTGCTGCTGGCCTACGTGGAGACGTCCAGCCAGCCCTTCGACCTGACGGCCGACGACATCATCGTGCTCAAGGACCTGGGGGTCCCGGCCAGCGTCATCAACGCCGCTTTGCACCGGGGGCAGGCTTTGGACTCCGCGGCCTCAACCGGGACGGCCCCGGCCGCCAGCCCGGCCCCCCTGGCGGCCCCGCCCTCCGGGGATCTCAACATCTCCTTCTTCTTCGACGTGCTGTCCCCCTACGGCCGCTGGCTCCTGATCGACGGCGACTGGTGCTGGCAGCCCACCGCGGCCATGGTCAGCCTGGAGTGGTCGCCCTACTACAGCCACGGCCGCTGGGTCTACACCAACTGGGGCTGGTACTGGGTCTCGGACTACTCCTGGGGCTGGGCCCCCTTCCACTACGGCCGCTGGTTTAGGCATCCCCTCTACGGCTGGCTGTGGTGGCCGGACTACGAGTGGGGGCCGGCCTGGGTGGTCTGGCGCTACGGGGGGGGATACTGGGGCTGGGCCCCGCTGCCCCGCTACGTCCGCTATGACCATCACCACCACCACTTCTACCACAAAAAGAAGCGCCTGCCCCGGGGCTACCACTTCGAGCTGACGGCCAACGACTTCTTCTTCATCCGGCTGGAACACCTGGCCGATCCCCGGCCCTGGGTCCACATAATCCCGCCCAAGCGGGCGGCCGACATCTACCGGAAGACCACCTTCGACCCCGAGGGCTTCGGGGGCAGGGACGGCAAGATCTTCAACCGGGGGCCGTTCGCCGACGAGCTGGCCAAGGTCACCAAGAAGCCGGTGGTGCCGGTCCCGGTGATCAGCCAGCCCGCCAAGCCCGGCCAGCCCATCGCCAAGGACCGGCTGACCCCGGGCGGGCTGGAGGTCTACTCCCCCAAGATCGAGCCCAAGATCCCCCGGCCCCCGGTCCAGCCCAAGACCGGGCAGGAGGGGCTGTCCGAGGAGGTTTTAAAGCGCAGGAGGGAGGCCCTGGACCAGACCCTGGACCGGAAGAAGGCCGAGGCCGAGGCGGCCGAGCGGGAGCGCAAGGCCCTGATGGATTCGGCCAAAAGGGAGAAGGATAAGGCCCTGAAAGAGCAGCTGAACCAGGAGGCGGCCATCCGCGACCAGCGGGCCCGCCAGGCCAAGGAGAAGGCCGAGCGGATCCAGAAGTGGCAGCCCATTCCCACCGAGCCGGTGCCCCAGACAAGGGAGCCCAAGGTCAAGGAGGAGACCCGCAAACAGGTCCAGGCAGAGGCCCGCGAGGAGCAGGAGAAGCAAAAAGCTTTAGAGGACCTGCTGCGCAAGCCCAGCAAGGACAAAAACAAGGCCAAAGACTCCCAGGACGGCCGGTGAGCAATTTTGGGGGGCATCAACCGAACCCCCTGAAATATCCAGACCAGGCCATCGGTCACAAAACCCCCGGGGAAAAGCTGCCCCAGCCGGACAAGGAGATGGTTGGGGCGGCTTCCCCTTTTTAAGTCCGGGGCCGCCAACAGTCCGGGGGGGCGTTTTTGTCACCGCCTGGTAATATGATGCCTGAAACGAATCGGCCATCCAAGGCGGGCCGGGGCAAGGGGCCCTTTTGGGGGGCGGAATGCAAACTGGCAAATGGCAGGAGGCAGTAATATGTTGGGTCTGATCGGGGCCATCTTCGCCAGCCCCCTGGTCGACCTGGCGGTCATCGTTATAATCTTCATCGTGGTCATCCTGGTCAACCTCAAGAAGAAGTAAGGGAGAAAGGGCTTTCCTCCATCGGTGCCGACAATTGCCGATCAGGGTACCGCAAACAAAAACAGCTTTTTGGGAAGTGACATGAACGAGTGCAAATACGTGATATTGGAGGGCCGGTTTCCGGTGCTGCTGTCATGCCAGACAGTCCACTCGGAGCTGGCCAGGAGCAAGCCCACCTCGGCCGGCTTCTGCCGGATAGGGGTGGATGACGGCCGGATCAAGGTGGTCTGCTTCGGACGGTCCAAGAGTTTGGGCCTGGGATTCAGCCCGGGCGACGAGGAGCTGATCGAGCAAATGCTCAACGGCTGAAGGGGCGCCTTAATGGCCGTCCCGACGGCGGCCGGCAATCGGCCGGCAAAAACAAGGGCGGGGCTTTGCCAAGCCCCCGTTAATTGTACCAGGTTGAGAGTTACTCTTTAAACCGCTGAACAGTCGGGCAGCGGTTGTTTTGTTTCCGGAGAAGGTGGCCAACACCCCGGATGAAAAAATGTGGCTAAAAAATGTTATTTTCCTTGACCGGGTAAAGCTATTTATATATAATGTTAAGCAGGGTGTTTTCATGAATTTTTAGGGCCCTATCAGGCTGAAGCTTGTCTTAAGGCGGCCGGTATCTGCCGGCGGGGCCATGGCATCGGCAAGAGCAAAAGCTTCATTGCATTGCGAAGGCAAAACGGGCCGCCGCCCGGGGAAACCTCCAGGTCTCCCGGCGTGGTTAAGGATGTTGGCTTGGTGATTTCATGAATAATATGTTATCGTTGCGCAACCTGAAGTTGAATTAATTAAAGACACCGGAATACCGGTTGACAAATGGACATAAATCCAATATAATGGATATATATCCATTATAAAGGGCATATATGAAAAGGGATAACAGTTTCATTTTCTGGGAAAGCACCCTGCAGAAAGTGTTGCTTTGCCTGGCCCGTCATCCCCAGACCGAGTTTTACGGCCGGGAGGCGGCCGACCGGTCCGGGGTGGGCAAAAGTGCCACCAACTACGCTTTGAGGCGGCTGGCCTCACTGGGCTGGGTGACGGTCAGGGTCAGCGGCCGGATGAAGCATTACCGGGTGGTTTCCGATCATCCGGCGGTCTGCCAGATCAAGGTAGCCGACACGATCATCGGGCTGGAGTCCTTCCTGAGGAAAATACGCCCTTGGGCAGTCAAGATAGTGCTTTACGGCAGCGCCGCCCTGGGCCGGGATCAGGAAGGCAGCGATGTGGACCTGATGGTCATTTCCAATCAGCCGGATCAAGCCCGCCGGGCGGCGCTGGCCTTTGCCCCGAGGATCCAAACCGTGGTCAAGGATCCGGTGGAGTGGGCCGGTCTGCTGAATAACGGCGACATGTTCTGCCGCGAGGTGGAACGGGGGATAGTGCTGTGGCAGAACATGTGAGCCCGGATTACCTGGAATGTCTGGAAAAAGGGCGTCTGAAGAAATTCTCGGCGGCCCCGGGTCTGGTGCCGGCCGAGCTGGAGCAATCAGCTGCCGATCTTTCGGCTGCCAAGCAGAGTCTATTCCAGGGAAGCCATAAATGGGCCTCAATTCAGGCCTATTACGCCATGTTCCACGCCGCCCGGGCTTTGATTTACCAGGCGGGGCTGCGCGAAAGGAGCCATCACTGTCTGCAGTTTGCCGTCAGGGAGCTGTATGTCAAGGCAGGAAGGCTTGATGTCCGCTTGCTGGAATCGCTGCAGCTGGCCAAGGTGCTCCGGGAAAATGCCGATTATTACGGAAGGTTTTCCCCGGAGAGCGCCGGTAAACTGGTCAAGGACGCCGAAGATTTCCTGGCTGCCGCCAGAACAATAATAGCTTAGTTCGGGGAAATCATTTTCACTCAAACGAAAGCCTGATTCGTAAATGGAAAACGGAACCCGAAAGCCGAATCAGGGGACCCTGCCGGCCGGGCACCACCAGATCATCTGGCAGGCCCAGAAAACTTTGGCCAAAGGGGTGTACTTCTACCGGCTGACGGCCGGGAGCTTTTCGGCCACCAGAAAGCTGCTGCTGGTCAGGTAGTTTTGATGTCAGCCAGGATTTGGTGCTGAAGCGGATGGCAAAGGAGCAGGAGGGAACATGGGTTCATATTCCATGGAGCATCTGACCGTCTTTCTGAGATCGGAAGAGCACACGTCTGAACTCCAGTCACCGAATACGATCT
>CALGNM010000151.1 GCA_937958665.1 uncultured bacterium
GTGGCCTTCGATCGCGCCGAAGTTCGAAGCGTTGTTCTCTACGGTGAGGAAGGCTGGCCGACCTGTCCGAGATGCCCCACATGCTGATCGCCGGCTCCACCGGATCCGGCAAGAGCGTCTGCCTCAACACCATCATCAGCAGCCTGCTGTACCACTGCACCCCGGAGGAACTGCATTTTATAATGATCGACCCCAAGCGGATCGAGCTGTCCATCTACCGGGGCATACCCCACCTCCAGTTCCAGTATCGGGCCGACAATGGGGACAAGGGCCCCGTCACCCGGACCATCGAGGGGGTGGTCACCGACTCCCAGGAGGTGCTCCAGGTTTTCAAGCTGGCGGTCAGCGAGATGGACTCCCGCTACCGGATTCTGGCCAAGGAGGGATGCCGAAATATAGGTGACTATAACCGGAAGTCCGACAAGAAGATGTCGTATTTGGTTATAGTGATAGATGAATTGGCTGATCTGATGCTGTCGCGGGAGGCCTCCGAAATCGAAAGCCGGATAGCCAAGCTGGCCCAGATGTCCCGGGCGGTGGGAATCCATCTTATTCTGGCCACCCAGCGTCCCTCGGTTGATGTAATAACCGGAGTGATCAAGGCCAACTTCCCGGCCCGGATCGCCTTCCAGGTCGCCTCCAAGACCGACTCCCGGACGGTGCTGGACGCCAACGGGGCCGAGACCCTGCTGGGCCGGGGCGACATGCTGTACATGCCGCCGGGCAAGGCCGAGCCCCAGCGCCTGCACGGCCCGTTCATCTCCACCGCCGAGACCGAGCAGATAGTGTCCTACATCCGCAATTGGTACGGGGTGGCCGAGGGGCAGGAGGAGACGTCCGGCCAGGGTCCGGCGGCCGAGGCCGGCCCCGACTATAGCATGGAGGTGGCCCTGCCGCCCGATTCCCCGGAGGGGGAAGGAGCACAGGACGAGCTGTTCGAGGAGGCCAAGGCCCTGGTGGTCAGGCACCAACAGGGCTCGGTGTCCCTGCTGCAGCGCCGGATGAAGATCGGCTACTCCCGGGCGGCCCGGCTGATCGACCAGCTGGAGGCGGCCGGGGTGGTGGGCCCCTTCGACGGCAGCAAGGCCCGGGAGGTCCTAATCAAGAACGAGGAGGGGGAATGATGGTCAAGAAGCTTCTGGTGGCCGGATGGCTGGCCCTGAATCTGCTGATGACGGCCTCCGCCCAGGAGGCCGATGAGATGATGGCCAAGGTCCGGGCCAAGTACCAGACGGCAACCGACTTCAAGGCCGACCTGGAGCTGCTTACCTGCTCAGCGGCCAGCGGCACCTGCCAGCGGTTCGAGGGCAAGCTGGAGATGAAGAAACCCAACCGGATGCGGATGGAGATCAGGAAGCCCGAAGCCCAGCAGATCATCTGCGACGGCTCCAGCCTGTGGCTGTATCTGGAGTCCGAGCGGCAGGTGGTGCGGACCGACCTGGCCGAGTCCCGCGACTACCTGATCATGCTGAACCCCCTGGACCGCCTGCTGAAGGCCAAGTGCCAGAACGGCTGCAAGACCAACGGCGACTACCAGTGCTGGCTGGATATCCCGGAGCTGAAGGGCCTCCTCAAGGAGATCAAGGTGATCTTTGACCGCAAGACCCTGCTGATCACCGGCCTGGACATCACCGATGTCAACGACAACTCCAGCGAATACCGGTTCCGGAACATCAAGCTCAACGCCGGACTCAAGGACAACCGGTTCGACTTCGTGGTGCCACCCAAGGCCCGGCTGATCGACGCCAACTGACAACCTCCAACCACCATTGATTGATAATTGACATGAGCCAGAGTTCATTCGACATCGTCTCCAAGATCGACCTCCAGGAGATGAAGAACGCCGTGGTGATGGCCCAGAAGGAGATGGCCGGGCGCTTCGACTTCAAGGGGACCAACTGCCAGCTGGAGCTGGGGGAGGAAAAGCTGACCATCACCGCCAGCGACGACTTCAAGCGCAAGAGCGTGCTGGACATCCTGTTTGGCAAGATGGTCAAGCGGGGGCTGTCGGTCAAGTGCCTGGAGCCGGGGGCGGTGGAGCCGGCGGCCAAGGGGATGGTCCGCCAGGAGCTGAAGATGGTGCAGGGCATCCCCATGGAGAAGGCCAAGGAGATGGTCAAGCGCATCAAGGCCTCGGGGGTCAAGGTCCAGGCCCAGATCCAGGACCAGCAGGTCCGGGTGACCGGCAAGGACAAGGACGACCTGCAGAGAATAATCTCAATGTTCAGGGAGGACGACCTGGGGCTGGCCCTGCAGTTCACCAACTACCGGACGACCTGAGGAATCATAATCCGGAGCCCCATCTGATGACCAAAGGATGGGGCTCTTGGTTTGCCGGGCCTGTGCCCCGGCATCGCTGGATCTGGACCAACAGAGAGGAGCTATGTTTGGACGCAGCTGCGGATCCATGACGGATAACGGGCCCTGATGGAGCATCTGGCCCAGATCCTCCTGCTGCTGGCGGTGGCCATATCCGTGGTGGTCGCCTTCCAGCGCCTGCATGTGCCCACCAGTCTGGGCTACCTGCTGGTGGGGGTCATTTTGGGGCCCCATACCATGGGGCCTACCGTCTCGGTGCCCGAGTTCGCGACCTTGGCCGAATTCGGGGTGGTCTTTCTGCTTTTCACCATCGGGCTGAACTTCTCCCTGCCGACCATCAGGTCCATGAGGCATCAGATCCTGGGCCTGGGGACCGGGCAGGTCCTGCTCACCACCTGCCTGGTCGCTATCATCGCCTGGCTGGCCGGCCTGACGGCCATCGCCGCCTTCATCTTCGGTGCCGCCTTTGCCCAGTCATCGACCAGCATAATCGCCAGCCTGCTGGCCGAACAGGGCGAGGAGAACACCCGGCACGGCAGGTTGGGGCTGGCCATGTCCGTTTTTCAGGACGTCACCGCCGTGCCCTTCCTGGTGGCCATCCCGGCCCTGGGGGCGGCCGTGGCCGCCGGCAGCCTGGTCGGAACCCTGGGTTTGGCGCTGGCCAAGGCGGTGGTCGCCTTCGGCCTGGTGTTCTTTGCCGGGCGCTGGCTGCTGCGCCCCCTGTTTCAGCTGGTTACCCGGCATCGGTCGTTGGAGATATTCACCCTGGCGGTGCTGCTGGTCGTCCTGCTGGCGGCCTGGATAACCAACAGCCTGGGGCTGTCCCTGGCCTTCGGCAGTTTTCTGGCCGGCATGATGCTGGGGGAAACCGAGTTCCGCCACCAGGTGGAATCGAGCATCCGCCCCTTCCGCGATGTGCTGATGGGAGATCGGAAGAGCACACGTCTGAACTCCAGTCACCGAATACG
>CALGNM010000152.1 GCA_937958665.1 uncultured bacterium
ATCGTATTCGGTGACTGGAGTTCAGACGTGTGCTCTTCCGATCTCAGCTGGTTGACGGTGTCCGGCAGCCCCGGGCCGGCATGGTAGGGCCCGGTGCCCCAGGAGTAGATGCGGTAGTTGGCCCCCTGGCTGTATTCCCTGACCCCCTGGGTGCGGATCACCCCCTCGTCCCACCCCGTCGGGTATAGGCCGAACATGTCGGAATAGGATAGGCCGGCCCCGGCCATAAGTTTGAAGTTGCCCAGGCTGCCCTGGCCCAGAGCCTCCCACTCGGGTATCAACAGGTGGGATCCGGGAAAGACCACGAAATCTATATACCCGGTCAATACCTCTCCAGCCCCTACATAGCTCTGGGTATCGGTCCCGCAGAAGACTATGGCGGTGGAGTCAGGGCCGCCGCCGGCGATGCCGGCCATGGTGTGATAATAGTTGCCGTACAGGAACAGGGTGTCGATGCCAGGGTTCAGGCTATCGGTCAGATACAGCCAGCCGGGATCATAAACGGTGAATTCCCCGGTAACCCTCATCTTCCGGTTGCCGCCCGATCCCAGCACGCCGTGGGCCCCATAAAGGGTAAAGTTTTCCACCGTCAGCTCCGGCTTGGCGGCACTGGTCAATATCAGGTTTCCGGGGCCGGTGGTGCCGATCGTAAGGTTCCGCACCGAAAAGGACGGGCCTCCGGGAAGCACATGGTCGCCGGCCTGCTGGAAGCAGTCCCAGCTCAGGTTGCCAAAGGCCTGGTCCAGGCCGGCCGGGGTGGTGCTCATCACTCCGGTGATGTTGACGGTAGAGAGGCTGTCCCAGCTGGCAGCGGGAATGGTGTCCCCGTCCAGCTGGTGGTTGTACTGGCTGCCGGTCCCAAAGGCCAGGGTGGCTCCGGGCATGACGGAAAAGACTCCACCCTGACGCTGCAGGAAGCCATCTACCTGGACATCGGTTCCCGGACCGTCCAAAATGGTAAAATCGGAGTTGATGTTCAAACCCCCGGCCACCACCAGCTGGTCAGCTGTCACCGGCAAGTCCACGTCAACCGAGTGGGCCGCAGGAATGTATATCAAGCTGTCGGCAACGCTTGGCAGGTACATCATGGCATTGCCGGTCCAGCTGTATCCCCCGTCGTCCGAGTAGTCCCAGGTCCAGTATTCGCTCCAAAAGCCGGAGGACACCGCCTGCCAGATGCGCTGGGGGATCTTGCCCACCACGAACATGTCGCTGTAGTTGCTGGCCACGCAGTAGACGTCCCCGTCCTGGTCAACCTTCATGTCCATATAGCGCAGGTTGGGCTCCACGCTGATGCTGTCCACCACCAGCGGGGTGGGCAGGCGGGGGTCCACCAGCTTGATCTGCCCGGTCCGCTGGCAGCCGATGTAGATCAGGGAGTCGGCCGGGTTGTAGGCCACCACGCTGACCGAATCGCCCACCGCCACCGAGTCCAGCACATCGGCCATGTTGACGAACATCAGGGAGTGCTGGCTGGCTCCGTTGCAGGCGATGAACATCCGGTTGTTGAGGGGGCAGAGGGCCATGGCCACCGGGTTGTCGCCCACCGCCAGCACATTAACCAGGGCGTTGGTGGCGGTGTTGACCACCGCCAGCTGGTCGGTGTTGGGCAGGGTCAGGTATAGCCGGCCGTTGGCCGGGCTGGAGGCCATCTTCTCATTGAAATTGGAACTAAGGCCCGGCAGACTGACGGAGCCCACCTGGGCATTGGTGGCCCCGTCGAACACCCCCAGGGAGTCCATGAAGGCGTGGGGGACATAGACCCGGTTGGTGGGGCCGAAGTGGTGCATCGACCCCTTCCAGGGAGAGAACAGGCCCAGATATGAGTAGTTGGCCCCGCTGTGGATCAGGGTCTGATCGTTGAAATCGTCCCACAGATAGATTTTGTTGTTGGTGGCATTGTATTCGGCCAGGGTCCCGCCCTGATAGCCTCCCCAAGAGGTGTCCAGGCTGTTGGAGGCGCAGTCGATGGCGTAGAAATACTCGTTGCCGCCCTTATAATAGATGCGGTTGTTGACCGAATCGTAGGCCATGGGGGCGGGCGACATGGCCCCCGGCATCTGGCCCTGGGGCTCATCGGTCAGGCAGTCGAACCAGTACACCCGGCCCGACCAGGTGCCGCCGCAGTACATCCGGTGGTTGGCCGGGCTGTAGGCCAGGTATTCCGGCTGGACGGTCACCGAATCGATCTGCACCTGCTTCTTGAGGCCGTAACGCACGGCCTGGGCCTGGACGGCCAAAGCAGTCAGCAGGATCAGCAGAAATGTTTTTCTCATGGTTGGCTCCTTATACACGGTTTGCCTTTTCTTTTTATATCGTCCCGACGGCCCGGGTTAAGCCGTCAATCCTTTTCCACTTCGTAATCCGGCTCATCTTGGTCGTAGTCGCCCCCTTGGGCCGAAATAGTCGGACAAGCGCCTGCCCCTTCACTTCGGGCCGGGGCCTCCCGGCGGGCCTTGGCGGAGGCGAAGCTCTGTCCGGCCGCGGAGATCTCCACCTCATCGCGCTCCCGGGAGGCCTTCTTCTTGCTCTGCTGCAGCAGGGCCTGGGGGCTCAGGGACACCCCGCTCTGTGACAGCCGCTGGTCCAAGCCGGCGGCGAAGGCTTCGCCCCCCTCGTCCAGGGCCCGGGCCAGCTCCCCCATCTGCCCATCCGAAAGGCTCCGCCCCAGCCGAGCCAGGGTGCCCGGCATGTCGGCCAGCAGCCGGCAGCGGAGTTCGTCGTCGGCAAAGGCCAGCTCGATCAGCTCCAAAACCGGGTCCCGTCCGTTATCAGCCATGGTCATTCCCCGCCGATAGCCGGGCTCAGCCGATGTCGTCCAGGTCCACCGGCTCGTCCTTGGGATGGCACACCCCGCAGTAGACCGAGTCGGACACCGCCAGCCCCTTCAACTTGTCCTGCTTGTCCCGGTACATGGCCAGGACGATGGGCAGGGTCTTGGCGTGCTCCTTGCAGACCGAGCGGCCGCAGAAGCTGCAGACCGCGTTGGCCGGCCGCTCGCAATGCCAGCATTCCATGTGGTCCCTCCTCCGTTTTGTTTAGAACCAGTATTTTATCTGGACCTGCATCCCGCCCTGGAAGGGGTTCCTGTATTCGATGTTCCAGGGCATGGTGGTCACCGTCCGGTCATGGTCGGTATAGTAGCCGCTGGATTGGCTTTCGTAGACAGACCAGTATTCATTGATGCCCCGATGGGTGTTGGCCCACAGCAGACGGCTTTTGAAACCCAGGGAGAAATCATGCCCCCAGACCGTGACCCTTTTTTCCAGTGAGGCGGGGATATTGAGGGAAAGAGTGTGGTTTTCGCTCACCGAGGCCTGGCTGCTGTAGGCATAATAACTGCCCGTATGCCGTATTTCGCTGGAGCTGGAGTACTTGTCGAAGGCGTACGATCCCTCCAATCCCAGCCATAACATCCAGCCCCGCTGCTGCCTGACCAGCCGGCTGAACTCGGGGGATATTTGCACTCTCCAATTACGGGAGCTCTGTTTGGTGTATGTCGTGTCGGTGGCGGTCCCGGACGGCCAAGGGTTGGTGTCCTCGTTCGGTCCCCATTGCTGGTTGCTCCCGCTGATGCCCAGGCTCAGGTAATTTGACGGCCCCAGCCGCCGCTGCAGGGAGACCGTGCCCGGCCAGGACTTCAACTCCAGGTTGCTGGCGGTGAAGCCCAGCGCCCACCTGGGCAAGGGGGCCTTCTCCGGGGTGGCGGTGGCCACCGGAGCAGTTTCCTGAACCGGTTGGGCTTCCACCACTACGTTACTGGCATCAGCCTCCTGCCCGTGGGAAATCCCGGCGCTTAACACCAAGATCAGGAAAACGACCAGAAAGCTCCTCATACTTCTTCCCGTTTTTATGTTTTTACCCCAGATATGCTTTGCTGAATACCGTCTCCTGCATACCATATAATCACCCGATTCTCACTCCCCGCCGTAAGCGCTGACGATCCGCTTGATCAGTCCGCTGGTGGAGCGGCCCGGGGTCAGCTCGATGGTGGCCACCCGGCCCCCGTTGCGGCGCACCGCATCCGCCCCGGCGATCTGCTCCACCGTGTAGTCGGCCCCCTTGACCAGCACGTCCGGCAGCAGGGCCTCTATCAGCCGGGCCGGCGTCTCCTCGTCGAACAGCACCACCTTGTCCACGCACTCCAGGGCGGCCAGCACCGCCGCCCGGTCCTCCTGGGGCACCAGCGGCCGCCTGGGCCCCTTGATGGCATGGACCGAGGAATCGGAGTTCAGACCTATGACCAGCAGGTCGCCCAGCTCCCGGGCCTTCTGCAGGTACTCCACGTGGCCCCGGTGCAGCAGGTCGAACACCCCGTTGGTGAAGACCACCCGGCGGCCCTCGGCCCTGGCCCGGCTCCTTATCTCCAGCAGTTTTTCCAGCCCGGTGATTTTCTCGGACATTCGCTCCCCCCTATTGGCTGTACACCAGCGTGGTTTGGATTCGCTTGGTCCCCTCGGCGGAATATATCTCCACGGTGCCCTGGTAGGTGCCGTAGGCCAGGTTCTGCAGGGCGGCCTGGTTGACGGTGGCGTACATCCAGGTATATTCGTTGGTCAGAACGCCGCTGTTGGGTTCCAGCACCAGCCAGGCCGGCTGGCTGTTAATGTGCCAGGCCAGGGTGCTGTACCCTCCCATGTATTTCATCCCGAACTTGACTTCGGCCGAAGGATTGGCGAAGAAGATGTTGGAGATGTTGACGTAGATGGCCGCGGTCTCGGTGGGCCTAACCGGCTGGCTGTTGGTGCAGGAAAGGCTTGCCAGCAGGCAGGCAAGCAATGATGCATATCCGGCGGCCTTAATCTCCGGCCGGCTCATGGCTGGACCACAACCCTGATCCCGTCCTTGCCACCATTCTTGACCTGATACATCAGCTGGTCGGCCAGCTTGACCATCTGGTCGGGTCCCTCGGGCGGCGACTGGAACAGCACCAGCCCGATGCTCAGGCTCACCGGCCATCCCTGACGGGCCGCCTCCTGGGAGAAGATCCGCCTCATCCGGCCGATGGCCTCCTCGGCCGCCGCCCGGTCGGCATCCGGCAGGATCACTGCGAACTCGTCCCCTCCCAGCCGGGCCACCAGGTCTCCGGCCCGGATGTTGGCTTTGATGATGTCCACCATCATCCTCAGCAGCCGGTCCCCGGTGCTGTGGCCGTAACGGTCGTTAACCTGCTTGAAGTTGTCCAGGTCCAGGTAGGCCAGAGCCAGCCCGGTACCATCCTTCCTGGCCTGCCCGATAGCTTGCCTGGCCGCCTCGAAGAAACAGCGGCTGTTGGCGGCGTCGGTCAGAAAATCGTTTCGGGCCAGGTATCGCTCGGCCCGCAGGGTCCGGCGCAGGGCCGAGAGAGCATAGGCTATCACCAGGAAGGCGGTCAGCCGGGCGGCCATGTTCCACAACGGGACCAACGGGTGGCTGTAATGGCTGATGCCGGTGATATCGGCAATCAGCCACACCCCGGCCCCGGCCAGGGCCACCACCAGACCCCAGCCCAGCCCGGCGAACCAGGCGGCCAACGCCACCGGGAACCAGTCGAACCCGGAGAAGGCCCATTGGGGGCCGGTCCAGTAATCGACCAGCCCCAGCATCACCACCATCACAAGGCTGGCGGAAATCACCCAGGGCCTTGGCAGGCCCTCTATCGCATTCAGGAGCCTTATCATCCGAACTATCTGATGTCCAAGTTCACCATGCGATACTTTCTGGTGCCCATTCCCAGCTGTTCGGCGTATTCTATCTGGAGGTTGCCGCTGCGGCCGCTCTCCTTGAGGAAGGCGTCCTGGCACCGGTGGGCCTTGTTCACCAAATCCAGGCTGGCCTGCTCGATGGCCACGATATCGGTGGAGGCCAGGATGCCGATGTCGCCGGTGAAGGGCTGCCTGGCCCGTCCAGAGCAGTCGCAGTCCGGGGAGATGCTGGCCAGCACGCTGATGTAGACCATGCGGTTGCTGTCGGACAGGACCTTGGCGTATTCCACCAGCCGGCGGTTGAACAGCTCGGAGGACACCCGGTCCCGGCTGGCCTCAAAGGCCTGGGTGGGGCAGGCCTTCAGGCACTGGCCGCAGCCGATGCACTTGCGGGTGTCTATTTTCAAGGGGTCGATGGTGATGGCCCCGGCCGGGCATTGTTTGACGCAGGTGCCGCAGCGGATGCATTTGGAGGTATCATAATCGGGCACATAATCGGCGTGCATGGCCCGCTTGCCCATCCGGGAAGCCAGCCCCATGGCCACGTTCTTGATGGCCCCGCCGAAGCCGGACAGCCCGTGGCCCTTGAAATGGGTGAAGATTATGAAGGTTTTATAGCGGTCCATGTGGCTGCCGGCCAGCACCCGGGTATAGCAGGCGGTGCTGCAGGCGTAGACCTTCTCCCCCTCGGAGTCCAGGATGTCGATGGGGGCGAAATCGAAGCCGTGCTTCCGGGCCAGGGCCAGGTGGGACTCGGTCTGCTGTCGCGGGCCGGAATATAGCACGTTGGTCTCAACGTAGGTGGCCTTGAGCGACTGCACCAGGGGCCGGGACAGCTCGGGCCGCAGGTAATTCTGGTTGCCCTCCTCCCCGAAGTGGACCTTGACCGCCACCGGGGCCTGGACGTCGCTCTTGATCCTCTGGAAGACCTTTAGAACCCCGCGCCCGGAGACATTCTTGGTGAAATAGACGTTGGCCGGAGCTTGGGCCAGAAGATACTGTCCGACCAATAGCACCAGGGCTATAAGAAATATTTTATGCCTTTTGCCCATTTACGTCCTTCTTCACAAACTGTTAATATAAACCCCTTTTAATCACAAGTCAAGAAATAATTGTGCCATATTTTCTCTGCCTGGCAGCGGCAAAAAAATCCCCGCCGGGGCGGGGTTGCTCCGTTGCATATCACTAACATTGCCTTGCATAACGACCAACCCGGAATATGTCCTACCAGTCAATCTCCAAGCCCACCACCAGCGGCATCTCGGCCACTGTCCGGTCGAAGGTGCTGAGGTAGCCGTAATCGACAGTTATGCCGAACCTGGCCGTAACCGGTAATCTTATCCCGGCTCCTATCTGCCCGAAGGGACGATATGCCGTTTCGCCGGTGCCGGCCAACACTTTAACGGGAGCTCCGTCCTCTGACACCTCCAGCCTTCCCAGATACGAAGCCATGGACCCCAGCCCCAATTTAAGATTGGTGCCCATGATGGCCCGGGGCCTGATCAGCCGGACATACAGGGCAACCGGGACCTGCCAGGAGCCTTGTCCGCTCCAGGCGATGGTCCTCCCGTCGTCGACCGCACTGCCCGAAGGCTCACTTTTAAAGCTTTGATAGGATGCCGCCATCCCCCAGGCCAGCCAGTCCCGGCTCCGCCGCTCAAAGGAAATCCCATACTGCAAGCCGCCCCCCCAAAGGGAAAATGGCCTGTCGCCGAAATCCTGGGTCCAGTCCGGGCTGGCATTGCCCACCCAGCCCAGGTTCAGGTTGGCGCTCCATTGGGCCTGGGCCGCCAGCGGGATGCTAGTCAGTAGCATAATTATGGTCAGCGTTTTCTTCATCAATTTTTCACCGGCCTTTGATCCTGGCGCCCACTGTCCGACATAAGGATGATGCGGGCGATTACAGCTTTCCCACCGGCGCCACATAGACCACGAATTCGTCCTTCCCGTCCAGCCCGCACATCTTGTCGAACAACTTCTGGTTGTAGGCCCCGATAGCACAGGTGCCGCAGCCGATGGACTCGCAGGCCAGATACAGGTTCTGGCACAGGTGGCCGGAGTCCTGCAGAATGATCTTCTTGGCCGCCAGCGAGTAGCGCCACTCGGTCCGGTAGGGCACCGCGCTCCAGATGAAGGTGGCGGCGCAATCGCCTGCGAAATCCTGGCCCAGGGCCGCCCGGGTCAGCTTCTTGGGCAGGGAGGGGATGTCGAACAGCTTAACCAGGCGGTGATCCAGCGGTTGATAGCGGTATAATCCAGGCTTGATGCCCTCCACATTGTTGATGCCCAGATAGGTCTCGAAGGGATGCATGCAGCCCCCGGAGGGCACGGTCCGGAAGGCCACCGTGCTGTTCCGCATTTTCCGGATGCCCTGGGTGGCCCACAGCAGGTAGGACAATTCGGCCATACTCAATGGCTCCTTGGTGAACTTGCGGCGGCTGGCCCGGTCGGCAATGCAGTCGAAGATGTCGGCTTTTTTCAGGACCGCTCGGTCCGGCTGGGGCAGGTCGATCACCTCGGCATCTTGGGGATATTCCTTCTGCAGGGGGCCCCGATCCAGCCCTCGGGTTTGATCGGAGATCACCTTCTCCAGGTCCCTGAATCCGGCTTTCATCACCTCCCGGTATTTCAGGGTCTGTTTTTTGGCCCGGGCGGTGCTCCGCTCCATTTTCACTATCCGTTCCGGCATTTCGTCCACCATCTTTTCTATCTTCTGCATGGCCCGGGCCTCCTTTTCACTGCTCAGCGGCCCCGCTTTTTCCGCCCCTTCCCGGATGTATTCCCCCCAGCCCCGGGGCAGCGATGCAAGCAGGCTCTGCGCCAATTCGCTCTGGGCGCCCTTGAATAGGCGGCAGAAGGCGTCTTTGATGTCGCCATCTTCCTCCAGAATGTCGCCCGCCGCCATCTTGCGTTCCAGATCGCTCAGGGCCATCATCTTTTTCAATATCTCCGACATCGCCGTCTCCCTATTGTGTTCCGTTCTTGCCTGGCCCCATGAACCCGGGGGCCAAATTGATGTCCCTTAAAAAAAAGGCCGAGGGCGGACCTTCTGGCCCGCCCTCGGCCCGTCCTACCTGACCTCGCTGCCGGGCGCCGTCTTCCGCTGGGGCGTCAAAATGACCACCCCTTCCTGATCCTGGGCCGCCAGCAGCATGCCCTGGGACTCCAGCCCCCTGATCCTGGCCGGCTTGAGGTTGGCCACTATCACCACCTGCTGGCCCACCAGCGATTCCGGGGCATACCACTGGGCGATGCCGGCCAGCACCTGGCGGGTCTCCTGGCCCAGCCGGACCTGGAGGCGCAGCAGCTTGTCGGCTCCGGCCACCTTCTCGGCCGAGATGATCTCGGCGGTCCGCAGCTTCACCTTCCTGAAATAATCTATGTCTATCAACTCCTCCGGGGCAGCTTCCGGTTTCCCGTTTTTATCCGACGCAGCCTTGGACCCGTTGGATTCTGTTTGCCCTGGTTTGTTATCTTCCATCTTTCCCGCCTTCTTCTGCATTCTATCTTCAGTATCCTGGGTTCCGTACTTCCGTTCTATTCTGGGAAACAGGGGCTCCCCGGCCGATATCCTTTGGCCGGCTTTGAGCAGGCCCCACTCTCCGGCCCTGGCCAAGGTTATCTCCCCTTCCCCGACCCCCAGCCGCCCCAGCAGTTCCCGGCACTTGCCCGGCATCACCGGGTAGAGCAGGATGCTGGCGATGCGCAGGGCCTCGGCCGCATGGTATAGCACGGTGTCGATCCGCCCCTGGTTGCCCTCCTTGAACAGCTTCCACGGGGCGTTGGCCTCCACGTAGCGGTTGGTGGCCCGCACCTGCTCCAGTATCTCCTCCAAAGCCCGGTTGGGCTCCAGGTCGTCTATCAGGGTCCTGACCCTGCCGGCCAAAGAGGTCGAGAGGGCCGTCAGCTCCTGGTCGGCCGGGCCGGCCGGGGCCGGGCTGGGCAGGGCCCCGCCGCAGTAGGAATCGATCATCTTGAACACCCGGCTCACCAGATTCCCATAGTCGTTGGCCAGGTCGGAGTTGATCCGGGCCACCAGGGCCTCCTCGGAGAAGTTGGCGTCGGCCCCCAGGGTCATCTCCTTGATCAGAAAATAGCGGAACTGCTCCACCCCGTATCGGTCGGCCATGTCCAGCGGCCGCACCACGGTGCCCCGCGATTTGGACATCTTGGAATCGTCGATCAGCCACCAGCCGTGGGCCAGCAGCATCCGCGGGGTCTTGACGCCCATGGCATGGAGCATGGTGGGCCAATAGACAGAATGGGTGGTCAGGATGTCCTTGCCCAACAGGTGCAGGGCGGAGGGCCACAGCTCCCGGTAGCGGGTGTCGTCGCCCGACAGGTAGCCCAGGGCCGAGATGTAATTGATCAGGGCGTCGAACCAGACGTAGGTGACGTAGTCCCGGTCGAACGGCAGTTCGATGCCCCAGGCCAGCCGCTTCTTGGGCCGGGAGATGCAGAGGTCGCCCAGCGGCTGGCGCAGGAAGCCCAGCACCTCGTTGCGGCGGCTCTGGGGGCGGATCTCCATCCGGCCCGAGGAGATCTCCTCCACCAGCCACTGCTGGTGCTCCGACATTTTGAAAAAGTAGTTCTTCTCGGAGATCCGGGCCACCGGCCGGCCGCAGTCCGGGCAGTTGCCATCCCGCAGGTCCTTCTCGGTCCAAAAGCGCTCGTCCGGCGTGCAGTACCATCCGTCGTATTCGGCCGAGTAGATCTGGCCCCTTTGGTGCAGATCCTCCAGCACCCGCCGGACCACCCGCCGGTGGCGTTCCTGGGTGGTACGGATGAAATCGTCGTGCGATATCCCCAGCCTCTGCCACAGCCCGGTGAAGCGCTCAGCCATCTGGTCGCAATGCTGCTGTGGGGGGACCCCCCGCTGGAGGGCCGCCTCCTGGACCTTCTGGCCGTGCTCGTCCAGCCCGGTCAGGAAATAGCTGCGGTCCCCGAACAGCCGGTGGTAGCGGACCAGCACGTCGGCCAGGATGGTGGTGTAGGCGTGCCCGATATGGGGCTGGTCGTTGACGTAATAGATGGGGGTGGTGACGTAAAAAGTGCTCATGTCTCCTTGATCTCCGAAAGCCCAAAGTCGGCGTGGCCCTCCTGGAACTTGACGTATACCCTCTGCCGGAAGATATCAACCTTGTAGACGGTGCCCCGGCCCTTGGGGGTCTCCACCGCCGAGCCCACCCGGGGCAGCTGGCCGAAGGACTCCTCGTAGAACTGGTCCTCGTACATCAGGCAGCACATCAGGCGGCCGCACAGCCCCAGCATCTTGTTGGAGGTCATGGACAGGTTCTGCTCCTTGGCCATCTTCAGGGTCACCGGCTCAAAACTGTTCAGCCAGGACACGCAGCACAGCTGGCGTCCGCACTGGCCATAGCCTCCCACCCGGCGGGCCTCGTCCCGCACCCCTATCTGGCGCATCTCTATCCGGCCCTTGAACATGGCCGCCAAATCCCGTACCAGGGCCCTAAAGTCCACCCGCTTTTCGGCGGTGAAGAAGAACACCAGCTTGCTGCCGTCGAACCTGGCCTCCACATCCACCAGGTTCATCTGCAGGTTATGCTTGGCCACCAGGTCCTGGCAGGCCAGGTAGGCGTCGTGCTCCCGCTTCAGGTGGGACTGGTGGCGAGCCAGGTCCTCATCGTTGGCCTTGCGCAGGATGTCCCCGGCCCGCTTGACCGCCCGGTCCGAGGGAATGTCGTTGCGGACCACCGTGCCGATCTCCTCCGAGCTGTCAAAGGTGACCACCACCATCTCCCGGGGCATCAGGCTCAGCTCCTGGGGGTTGTTGTAGAACAGGCCCCGGGCCTGCTTGAAGTGCACCTCTATCAGGGGCGATGTCATCATGGTTCTCCTTGGATTGCGTTGCAGACCGCCAGCAGGCAAAGCTTGGGGGTGACGTTGCCATCCAGGGCGGCCCGGGAGGTTTCGATGGCCATCACCAGGCCCTCCAGGGACCGGTCCGGAACCAGCCGGGCCAGCTGTGACAGCTGGCTCTGGCGGTCCGAATTGCCAGCCCTTCGCCCATTCCTCATCCTGACCAGGTCCGAGGCCAGGGCCGACATCAACTCCAGCTGCCGAAGGTAGCGGCCCCGGTCGCGCCCCAGCTTCTCGATGGCCTGCATCATCTCCAGATGCCGGCCGGTGGCGGCCGTCTCCATTATCTCCAGGGCCAGGTCCCGCTCGGCCAGCAGCCCCTGATCGATCAGCTGAGATCGGAAGAGCACACGTCTGAACTCCAGTCACCGAATACGATCT
>CALGNM010000153.1 GCA_937958665.1 uncultured bacterium
TTTTTTCTTGAAACTGGCATATTTTTGCTGTAATATAGCAACAGGATGGTATGATTGGCATATGAATAAAAAAGCCAAAGGAAGGCCCCGGATAGTCATCATCTTCACCGGCGGAACCATCGCCATGAAGGCCGACCGTCAGAAGGGCGGGACGGTACCGTCCCTCAAGGGACGGGATTTAATTGCCCAGGTGCCGGGCATCTCCCGGCTGGCTGCGGTAAAAGTCCACGATTTCGGGCAGTACCCCGGCCCCCACATGACCCCGGCACTGATGCTGGATCTTTCCCGGCTGGTCCAGAGGTATCTCTCACAGAAGGATATCTGCGGGGCGATAGTCACCCATGGCACCGACACTCTGGAGGAGACCGCCTTCTTGCTGGACCTGTGCCTTGATACCCGGAAGCCGGTAGTAGTGGTGGGAGCCATGAAGGACTGCACTGAGCTGGGCTGGGACGGCCCGGCCAATCTTATGGGAGCTGCCCGGACTACGGTTTCGCCGGAAGCCAGGAACAAGGGGGTACTGGTGTTCCTGAACAATACCATCAACTCGGCCGGGGAGGTCACCAAGACCAGCACCGACTCCTTCGAAACCTTCCGCAGCCCCGACCTGGGGCCGCTGGGTTGGGTAGACCAGGACCGGGTGCTGTTCTATCGCCAGCCGCTGTACCGGGAGCATCATCCGGTCAGGCAGATTGAGCCGCGGGTGGAGCTGTTCAAGATGGCGGTGGGAATGGATGACCGGCTGATTAGGTACGCGGTCGATTCCGGGGCCAAAGGATTGGTGATCGAGGGCATGGGCCGGGGGAACGTTCCCCCTTCGGTAGTACCAGGGATTGAGTATGCGATCAGCCAAGATCTGCCGGTGGTGTTGTGCTCCCGCTGCATCGGGGGGAGGGTGCTGGGCACCTATGCCTACGAGGGTGGTGGGGCTCAACTCAGGAAAGTGGGGGTGATCCTAGGTGGGCACCTGCCGGGGCAGAAGGCCCGGATCAAGCTGATGGTCCTGCTGGGCCGGGGGTTGAGGGGCGACCGGATCAAGGAAGCCTTCGAGTGCATCGAATATTCCTGCATTGGCTGAAAGATGGAATGTCGTGAACTAAACAACGGTCACATCGATCGGTTAATATCGGTTGTGGGCCAGCGTCATGTTTTGACGGTCGACGACGACAAGGAGCCCTACTCCCGGGACGAAACCCTGCATCAAAAATTCATGCCGGCAGCGGTGGTCAAGCCTGGCAATACCGCAGAGGTTTCGGCTATCATGGGGCTGGCAAGCGCCGAGAAAATTCCGGTGACTCCCCGCGGGGCGGGGACCGGCTTGTCCGGCGGGGCCTTGCCGGTGTACGGGGGCATAGTGCTTTCATTGGAACGTCTAAATCGGATAATGGAGATTGATGAAGATAACCTGATGGTAGTCACCCAGCCGGCGGTGATTACCGGCCAACTCCAGAAAGCGGTAGAGGAGAAGGGTCTGTTCTATCCCCCCGATCCGGCCAGTCTTGATTCCTGCTCCATCGGCGGCAACATCGCCGAGAATGCCGGAGGGGCTAGGGCCTTCAAGTACGGGGTGACTAGGCACTATCTGTGCGGCTTGGAGGTGGTCTGGCCAAGCGGCATGATTTCAAGGCTGGGGGGGCGGAACATCAAGGATGTGTCCGGCTACGACCTGATGCACCTGTTGTGCGGTTCGGAGGGCACCTTGGCGGTGGTAACCGAGATCACCTTGAGGCTTCTGCCAAAGCCCAGATATCAGACCGATCTGCTGATACCTTTCTCCTCCATCGAGGATGCGGTGAGGGCCACTGGCGGATTCATCCGGCAGAGGATAGTTCCCACCACCATGGAATTCATGGAACGCAAGGCTATTCTGGCTTCGGAAGCATTGTTGGAGAAAAAAGCCCCTTATCGTGAGGCTGAGGCCCATCTGCTGGTCCAACTCGACGGTGAGGAACGCCTAGAGTTGCAGAAGGTCTATGAGAGGATAGGTGAAATAGTGTCGGATTACGGGGCCTTGGATGTGCTGGTGGCCGAGGATCGTCCTTCCCAGGACCGACTGTGGGAAGTGCGCCGATCCATCTCCGAGGCCCTGACTGCCAAGAGCCCCATCCGGGAAAGGGAGGATGTGGTGGTGCCCAGGTCGAAGATACCTCTGCTGTTCCGGGAACTCGCCCGGCTGCAGGAAAAATACTCCGTCGAAATCGTGTCATTTGGTCACATCGGGGACGGGAATATCCATGTCAACATCCTGAAGGGTGAGATCGGAGACGCAGAGTGGCGCCAGTCCCTGCCGGCGCTGTTGACCGAGATGTTCAATAAAGTGGTGGCTCTGGGCGGGGCCATCTCCGGGGAGCATGGCATCGGCTATGTCAAGAAACGTTTTCTGCCCCTGGGGGTGGACGGCCCGGCCCTGGAAGCCATGCGGGCCGTCAAGCGGGCGCTGGACCCGGAGGGGATACTTAATCCCGGGAAGATTTTCGATGCCTAGGTCCGGACGGATACCTGAGTCGGCCATCCGCCGGCTGTCTTTGTACTATCACCATTTGGAATCCCTCCGCCGGCTGGGGGTGGAGACCATCTCCTCCCGGGAGATAGCCTCGGTTTACAGCCTTGAGCCGTTCCAGGTGCGCAAGGATTTCTCATATTTCGGGGCCTTCGGTCGCCGGGGCCGGGGATACCGCGTGGCCCGCTTGATGGAGAAACTGGGCGGCATCCTGGGACTGAACCGGAACTGGAACATGTGCCTGGTGGGGGCTGGTAACATAGGGCTGGCCATGTATCGCTATCAGGATTTCACCCAGCGGGGGTTCAACATAAGGGCGGTGTTCGATTCCGATCCAGGCAAGGTGGGCCGGGTGCTGCCCCCGGGACTGGCCATCCAGCCCATGCAGGAGATCGCATCCACTGTCGCCAGGCGCCGGATCAAAATCGGGATCGTGGCCGTACCGGCCCAGGCCGCCCAGCTGGCGGTGGAGAAGCTGACCTTGGCCGGCATCCGGGCCATCCTGTTCTTTCCCTCCAGCCAGGTGGCGGTTCCTGAGGGAGTGGCCCTGCGACGGGTCAACCTGGTGTCGGATCTGGAATTCCTAAGCTATTTCCTAACCAACAGCTGAGGTTTTATGGAGCATGTAGTGGTAATTGGCGGAGGGCCGGCCGGATACGTGGGGGCCCTGAGGGCCGCCCAGCTGGGGGCCAAAGTAACCCTGATCGAATCCAGCAGTCTGGGGGGCACTTGCCTCAACGTGGGGTGCATACCCACCAAGGCCCTGCTGGCCTCGGCTTCGGTTATGCAGCAGGTCCAGTCATCTGCTCAGTTCGGGATCCGGGCCACGGCCTCCGGTTTCGATTGGCCGGAGATTCAGAAGCGCAAGGACAGGGTGGTCAGGAAATCAACCGCCGGGGTGGGAATGTTGCTAAAAGCCAGGCAGGTGGAGGTGATCACCGGCCGGGCCCGGCTGGCGGGAAAAGGCAAGGTGGAGGTTGAACACCAGGGGCCGGCGCGGATGATAAACTACGATAAACTGCTGGTGGCCGCCGGGTCGATGCCGGTACTGCCTCCCATACCCGGCATAGAATTGCCCGGGGTGATAGACAGCACCGGGGCCCTGTCCCTGGACAAGGTGCCGGACAGCTTGCTTATAATCGGAGGGGGGGTCATCGGTTGCGAGATGGCCGAGGTATTCAGCAGCTTTGGGGCCAAGGTGGCTATGGTGGAGATGATGCCCCAGCTGGTACCAGGAGAGGATCCCGAGGCTGCCCAGCTGCTGCAGCGGGCGCTATCCAAGCGGGGGGTTGATATAATGCTGGGCTCGCGGGTGGAAAGACTGACCCTTGCAGACGAACGTCTTTCGGCCGAGGTAGCCGGCCCCGACGGAAAACACCAGACGATAGGGGCGGAGATGGTTTTGGTGGCGGTGGGCCGGAGGCCGGCCATAGCTGGGCTGGGCCTGGAGGAGGCCGGAGTAGAAATTGAGAGGGGCAGCATCAAGGTAAACTCCCGAATGGAGACCAGCCAGCCGGGTATATATGCAGCCGGGGACTGCGTCGGAGGCTGGCTGCTGGCCCATGTGGCCTCGCGGGAGGCCGAAGTTGCGGCCGAGAACATGCTGGGCCACCGGGCCGAGATGGAATATCACGCCATTCCCCGATGTGTCTATACCCATCCCGAGATAGCCTCGGTGGGCATTTCCCTTTCCCCGGTAGGGGGCCAGGGGATCATCGTTGGTAAATTCCCCTTCTCGGCCAGCGGCAAGGCCAGTTGCCTGGGACAGCTGGATGGATGGGTGAAACTGCTGGCGGATCGTGACAGCCATCTCTTGCTGGGCTGTGTCATAGTGGGACCCGGGGCCACCGAACTGATAGCCGAGGCTTCTCTGGCAATTTCCCGGGGGTTGGCTCTGGAGGACCTGGTCAGGGCGGTGCACGCCCATCCCACCCTGCACGAATCCATGCTCGAAGCGGCCCTGGCCGCCCTGGGCCGTCCCCTGCATCTGCCATAAACATGGGAGGAGCCATGATAAGATATCCGTTCTGGTTGGCTGTGGCTGTCCTGCTGTCCTGCAGCCGAACTGCTGACGACGTCCTGAGGGTGGCCATCAGCGGCAGGATGATCAGCTATGATCCCCACCTCCAGGATGAGGTGGTCACGGTGGAGACCCTGAACAACATCTATGAGAGCCTGGTATCATTCGACCTGGACATGGGAATGGTCCCGGTGCTTTGCACCGGATATGCCAGCCTCAGCGACCTTAGGTGGCGATTCTACCTGAGGCCCGGGGTAAAATTCCACAACGGCAAATACCTCAGGGCCGAGGATGCGGCCTACAGCCTGGCCCGGGCCCGTGACAGTCGGGAATCGGTGTTCAGAAGCATGATGGCCTCGGTCAGCCGCATTGAGGCGGTCGACAGCTTGACCCTGGACATCGTAACCTTCAAGCCCCGTCCGAACCTAATCCCGGCCCTGTCCCTGATCAGCATCATCCCGGCCGGACATCATCCGGGCCAGAGCCCGGTGGGGACCGGGCCCTATCGCTACTTGGGGGATAGCTCCCCGGACAGGTTGGTGTTGGAGGCTTTTCCAGAATACTGGGGGCCAAAGCCCGACTTCGCTCGGGCCGAGTACCTGGTAATCGAGGATGATGAAAAGAGGAAGGGATTGTTCCTTAATGGCACCATAGATGTCAATGCGGCCATCGAAGAGAGCGAGATAGCTTCTTTGTCAGGTGAAGGGAAAATCAACCTGATCACCAAGCCCGGAGCCACGGTCAGCCTGCTTGCCATGAATGTCTCGGGGAATCCCAGAGACAATCCCCTGGCCGATCAGCGGGTCAGACGGGCCATCTCCTTGGCCATCGACCGGCAGGATATGGCCCAGCAGGTCTGCCGGGGCCATGCCATTCCGGCCAACCAGGTACTGACCCGTTCGATAATTGGGTACAATCCGGCCTTGCCGGAGATCGGGCAGGACCTTTCTGAAGCCCGCCGCTTGATTGAATCGCTCAACCTGAAGGGGCCGCTCTCCCTGACGTTGGAGGTATCCACCGGGGCTCGGGTGGAAGGCGAGTATCTGGCCCGCCAGCTGGCCGAGGCCGGCATCAGCCTCACGGTCAGGGCCATGCCTTGGGATAGCCTGTACGGCCGGATTGAGGCCGGTCTTTCGCCGTTCTATCTCATGGGCTTCGGTTACAGCTACAACGATGCCGGAGAGATGTTGAACGAAATGATCCACAGCCGCGGTCATTGGACCGACTTTGGGGTTCGAAACCAATCCGGCTATTCCAACCCTTGGCTTGATAAACTGATTGAACAGGCCGACCGGGAGCTGTCCCCCGAGAAGCGCCGCCAGCTGCTGCAGGAAGCGGTGGCCGTCATCTATCGGGAACTGCCCCTGATACCGTTGTACATCAGGGGAAGCAACTATGGCCTGAGCCGGGATATCGCCTGGGAGCAAAGGACGGCCGGGTTCCTGCTGGCCCGGGATCTGCACCCGAAAAAGGCGAGGAGGAGCTAGCATGAGACCGATCATATTAATCTGGCTGGTCGCCGGCCTAGTTATGTGTTCCTGTGCCGGAAACGGCGGGGAGGGGGAACTGCTGTTACTGGCCATGGAGGACGACATCGTCAACCTGGACCCCTTCCTGCACGATGACAGCATCACTCACTCGGTGCTGGGCAACATCTTTGAGGGTCTGGTGTCATTCGATACCGAGATGCAGCTACAGCCTTCCCTGGCTATAGGTTGGGAGAATCCCGACGACCTTACCTGGCGTTTCCGATTGCGCCCTGGGGTCTATTTCCACAACGGTCGGGAGATGAAGGCCGATGATGTAAAATACAGCTTGGATCGGGCCAGAAGGGGCAAAGTGGGCTACTACCTGTCGGCGGTCGACCAGGTGAGGGTGCTGGACGACATGACGATCGAGATCACCACCCTGATGCCTACCTCCATCCTGCTGAACAAGCTGACCTTCATATCCGTCGTCCCCCGGGACAGTGACGAGCCCTTGTCCATACCGGTGGGAACCGGTCCCTATCGCTTCGTCAAATACCAGCCCAACGGGGAGATGGAGCTCAGGGGATTCGACCGCTACTGGAGAGGGCGACCCGCCATCAAGAGGGCGGTGTTTCGGGCCATCCCCGATGAAGCCAGCCGGGTGGAGGCCCTGTTGGCCGGGCAGGTCCACCTGATCAGGGATGTGGAGCGCCAAACCGCCGAACATTATGTGAACCACCACTTGGTTTCCTTCGTCACCGGCCCCGGGCTGGGAGTCAGCCTGCTGGGCATCAACTTCCGCCAGCCGGGTCCCTGGCAGGACCGCCGGGTGAGGGAGGCCATTTACTGGGCTATCGACCCAGCCGAAGCCGCCCGGGCCTCAGGCTGGGACGCCCTGCCCATCGACCAGCTGGTCTCTCCCTATATAGTTGGCTACAGCCCCGATATCAAGGCCAGCCGTCCGGACTTGAAACGGGCCCGAAAACTGCTGGCCGAGGCCGGTTATGCCTCGGGATTCGATCTGCCCCTGGAGATGTCGCGCAGCGCGGCCAACACCACCGGAGAGGTTCTGACCAGACAGCTGGCCCAGGTGGGCATCAGGGCCAGGCCGATATCTTTGGATTGGCCGGAGCTGACCGACCGTCTCAACCGACGCCAGACCCACATGTTCCTGCTGGGATGGTCCTGCAGCTCCGGTGACGCCTCGGACCTGTTCGATGCCTGCCTACATTCTGGCAAAACCGCCAGTTACGGCAGCGTTAACTGGAGCGGATACAGCAACAGGAAGCTGGACGCCCTGATAGAGAGGAGCAACCAGGTGCTGGACAACCGGGAAAGGATAGAGATCCTCAAGCAGGCCATGAACCTGGCCATGTCCGACTACCCGATGATCCCGATATTCTCTCGAAACCGCATTTATGGGGCCAGCCACCGGATAGTCTTCCATCCCCGCCAGGATGGGCGGATAAAGATCTATGAGATCGCTTGGCGAAAATAACCGTGATACTTTGGGATGTTCAGAAGCATTAAGATAAAGCTGGCCACCTCGGCCAGCTTGATGGTGGTGCTGATAATCACCAGCTATTCCCTGGTTACGGTGGTCCATCGACGCAGCCAGCTCCGTCAGGAGATTTCCGAGGGGGTGGTCAGCTTCGCCCGGCTGACGGTGGCCCCCATCTGCCAGGGATATTACATCTATTATTCCTCCGGCTATTTCAAGTTCCGGGGGATAGTGGCCGGCCTGTTGCGGATGAACAGCAATGTCTCCGAGATCCAGATAATTGACGTCAGCGGCAATGTGCTGTTTGATTCCCGGATCAGGGATTACGAACAGCCTGGCAGTCTGCCTTCCCCGGACCAGTACGAGTCAGGCCTGCTGGAGAGGGTCCGGCGCCTCGACCTGAGCCAGCAGCCGGTCAAGAGCCCGAGCGGCGATTGGGCCATATCAGTGGTGATGCCCTACATAGAGGAATGGGGCCGGCATAGGCTTTCGGTGAGGTACGTGGCCAACTACGCTGCCTTGGGCGGACTGGTCCGCAGCAGCATCATCCAGGTGCTGATCACCGGCCTGGTCTTCGTGGTTTTGGGCAGCCTGATTGCCTACTTTATAGCCCGAACCATCACCGATCCCATCCACCAGCTGTCTATGGCCGCCAGCGATATCGGGGCCGGCCAGCTGGACCGGTCAGTGTCAGTCAAGTCCAACGACGAGATTGGGGGGCTGGCTGACAGCTTCAACAGTATGGCTAGGCAGTTAAAATCCAATCTGGAGGCGCTTTCGGAATCCTACGACCGTCTAACCCGGGCCAACGCCGAGTTGATGGAGCTTGACCGTTTGAAAAGCAATTTCATGGCTAACGTTTCCCATGAGTTGAAGACTCCTCTCACCGCCATTTCCGGATACGCCGACTATCTGGCCATGGAGAAGCTGGGCCCATTGACCGAGACCCAGCGCAAGGGGCTGGAGGTTATGCGCCGCAACATCCGCCGACTGACCCGGCAGATCAAGGACCTATTAGAATTCATCAGTATGGAGGAGGGGCAGTTTTCCATAACACCGGGAATGTTCGACATCCAGCAGGTCTTCGAGGAGGTGGTCTCCAACTACCGGACGGAGCTGGAGAGCAAAAAACTGGCAGCCAGTATCGTTTGCCCACCAGGGCTGGAGCTGTGGGGGGACCGGGAGCGGATCTTTCAAGTGGTCGACAACTTGTTCATGAATGCCATCAAATTCACCTCCCATGGTAGCATTATTGTTACCGCGGAGATAGAGGCTCCGGGGCGGGCCAGGATAGAGGTGGCCGATAGTGGGGTGGGCATCCCCCCGGAGGCGGTGGCCCGCATATTCCAGAGGTTTCACCAGCTGGACGGCTCCAGCACCCGCAAGTATGGGGGGGTGGGGCTCGGGCTGGCCATCGTCAAGTCGATTTTGGATGCCCATCGGACCACTATTGAGGTGGAAAGCACACCGGGCCGGGGCAGCCGGTTCATGTTCCGGCTGCCTACCGGGCCCGAGGAAGGCAGGAAGACATGAAGGAAAAACCAACCGGCCGGCACCTGATAATGGTGATAGACGACGAACAGGATGTCGCCTCCCTGGTTAAGATGATACTGGAGGGCGAGGGGCACCAGGTGATCACCGCCCTTTCGGGGCACGAGGCCCTCCAGATGCTCTATCAGGTCAAGCCGGACCTGATCCTGCTGGACATCATGATGCCTGGGCTGGATGGGATGGAGTTCATCAAGATTGTCAAGATAATCGACTCCACCGCCCAGATTCCCATAGCCATGATGACGGCTAGGACCGCACCAGAGGACCGGGCTGCCGCCCTCCGGGAGAAGGCAGTGGAGTACATATGCAAACCATTTACTGCCGCCGAGCTGGCCGAGAAGGTCAACAAGATACTTGCCCAGGATAATAAGTAATACTGGCATATAAAATGCAAACAATGAATAATGTGCAATAATATTAATAGTATGATGTGTGGCAGATATAGCGATACTGATATATAAATTCATATATTTTATATGTAAAACCCAAAATTATTGTTAGACCAACATTAAGCTAGATACAAAAAAACAACACAATCATATGTAATATCACTACAATAATAAAGAATAATAATTATAATTTAGTATAATACATCGCTGTCGGGACTAAATTTATGGCAATTGGCGGGTCTCAGATACTCGTTGTTGAAGACGAGGCTATTATTGCCGCGGATATCCAGATGAGGCTGGTCAATCTGGGCTATCGGGTAGCAGCCATAGCAGCCACCGGGCAGGAGGCCATCGCGCAGGCCAAGCTCAATAAGCCCGATTTGGTCCTGATGGACATAATACTGCAGGGGGGCATGGATGGGATTCTGGCGGCGGAGAAGATCCATGCCCTCTTCAATATTCCAGTGGTGTACATGACCGCCTATTCCGACCCCGACACCATCACCAGGGCCAAGAGGACCGAGCCCTACGGCTATCTGATCAAACCCTTCGAGGCCAACGAGCTGTCGGCTGCGGTGGAGATCGCCCTGGAACGCCACAAGAACATCTCCCTGCTCCGGGAAAAGGAGAAGCATTTTCGCTTTCTGATCGAGCATGGCTCCGACATCATCCTGGTGCTGGGCCGGGACGATACCATTCAATACGGCTCCCCCTCGGTGGAGCGAATCCTGGGATTTACCCCCCGGGAATATCTCGGGAAGAAGGCCCGGGAGTTCCTCCATCCCGAGGACCTGGAAAGGGTTATTTCCCAGTTGGATCGAATCAAGGCCTGTCGTAATGGCGTTCCGACCGAGGAGGTACGGGTGAGGGCCAAGTCCGGACAGTGGCGCTGGCTGGAGGTGTCGGCCAACAACCGCCTGAACGATTCTGACGTATCGGGAATAGTGATCAATGCCCGGGACGTCACCGAGCGCAAGGCCGGCCAGCAGGATCTGGCCAAGGCCCACCAGGAGCTTAAGGCCCTCTTTGAGGCCATGCCCGATCTGTTCTTCCTGATGGATCGACAGGGTACCATCCTGGACTACAATGCCGGAAACCGCGCTGATCTGTTCGCAACCCCGGAGCAGTTCCTGGGCCGACGCTTCGACCAGGTGTTGCCAGAGTCGGCCTCTCTATCCATTGGGATGGCTCTGGAGGAGGTGAATCTGCGGGGATCGCTGGCGGTGGCCGAATATTCGCTACCTTCAGGGGAGGGGGATAAGCATTTCGAGGCCCGGCTGGCCCCGGTGGGCGAGTCCCAGCTGGTGGCCATCGTCCGGGACATTACCGAACGGAAGAGGGCCGAGGCTGAGCGGGAGCAATTCGCTCGTAATCTGGCCTTTCTCTCGGACAGCGCCATGGATTTCGTCAAGATGGATCCCGGAGAGGACTTTTTCCGCCACGTGGGGGAGAGGGTCCAGACTATTACCGGGGGCAAGATGGTGGCGGTCTGCTCGTACGATCCGGATTGTGAAATGATGCAGGTCCGCCAGGTAATTGGTCTGGACGGACATTTTGAAATGGTCCTCAAGCTGCTGGGCTCAGACCCGACCCGGATGAGCTTCAAGATTATTCCCGAGGCCGAGCGTTCCTATCGGACCGCCAAAGTGACCCAGGCCCCGGGCAGCCTGTATGAGCTGTTGCTGAGGAAGGTGCCCGCCCGAATCTGCCGCAAAATAGAATCCCTGCTTGGGATCCGGCATATCTACACCATCGGGCTGTGCCACGGCCAGCAGCTGATGGGAGCGGTGTCCATTATGACCGACCGTCCGGCCAATCCGTCCGGGATGGGGATGCTGGAAGCCTTCGCCGGACAGGCGGCTATCGCCTTGCAGAAGAGGGCCGCCGAGGAGCAGCTGAAATACCTGAGCCTGCACGATCCTCTGACCGGGCTCTACAACCGGGCCTATTTCGAGGAGGAGATGCGCCGGATGGACCTGGACCGGGTGGACTCGGTGGGCATGATCATGTGCGACGTGGACGGACTGAAACTGACCAACGACATCATGGGCCACAAGACCGGCGATGGACTGCTGGTTGTCATCTCCGGGATAATCCGGGATGCCTGCCGCAAGGGGGATCTGGTGGCCCGGTTGGGGGGCGACGAGTTCGCGGTACTGCTTCCCGAAGTCTCCCAGACCGATATCGATGCCATCTGCCAGCGGATTCAGAACACCATTCACAACTACAACGTCGAGAATCCGGAGCTTCCCCTGAGCATCTCCATCGGTCATACCCTCCGCAGTAATCACCGCCAAAGCATTCCCGATCTGTTCAAAGAGGCCGACAACAAGATGTACCGCCAGAAGCTGGACAACCACGATATGTTGATCAACAGCTATGTCACCGCCCTCAAAACCAGGGGGGTTATCTCCGAGGGCCGGATCGTCCGACTGGAGAACCTGATCACCCATTTCGCCATGAGCCTGGGCCTGTCCGAGATCGAGATCAAACAGCTTAAGTTACTGGCCCGCTACAGCGACTTGGGCAAAGTGGGCGTCCCCGACCGGATCCTGATGAAAACGAAATCCCTGGACAGCCAGGAACTCGCCGAGATGAAGCGGCACTGCGAGATCGGATACCACATCGCCCTGTTCTCTCCCGACCTGATACCGGTGGCCGAGCTGATACTCAAGCACCATGAGTGGTGGAACGGGATGGGATACCCGCTGGGGCTGGCCGGAGGAGATATCCCCCTGGAGTGCCGGATGCTGGCAGTGGCCGAGGCCTACGAGGCCATGACCCGGGACCGGCCTTTCAGTACGGCCTCCAGCCACCGGGAGGCGGCCCAGGAGCTGACCCGAAACGCCGGGACCCAGTTTGACCCTACCTTGGTCCAAAAATTCCTGGAGATGTTCTGACTATTTGCGCCGCAGGCGGCCGGAACTCCGGCCGCTTTTTTGTTATTCCAATTGAATATCCGGACGGATATGTTGTATAATGGCAGTGAACTCCCGAACGGATTTTTCAACCCCCTCAATCAGGAGCGAAATGGAAACAAGCAATTTCTATCTGGAACCATGGGTGGGCGAGTATCATCTCCATGGCATCAGCCGGACGGTGGTCAGCACCCGCACCAAATACCAGCGGATCGACATAGTGGACACCCCCAACTATGGGCGCTGCCTCTTTCTGGACCAGCGGCTACAGAGCTCGGAGCTGGACTCCTTCATCTACCATGAGGCCCTGGTGCATCCGCCCATGATACTGCACCCCCATCCCCGGAAGGTGATGATTGTTGGCGGCGGTGAGGGCGAGACCCTGCGGGACATCCTGAAGCACTTCACGGTCGAGCGGGCGGTGATGGTGGATATTGACCGCCAGATGGTGGAATTCTGTCGCCGGGAACTCCCCCAGTGGTCCGGAGGGGCTTTTGCTGACAAACGGACCAAGCTGGTATTCATGGACGCCCGGGCCTATCTGGAGAAGACCAAAGAGACCTTTGACGTCATCATCATCGACCTGACCGAGCCGGTCGAAGGTGGGCCTTCCCTAAAGCTCTACACCCGTGAGTTCTACAGCCTGGTGCACCGCCGACTGTCCGCCCAGGGGCTGATGACCCTCCAGGCGGCCAACGCTCGGCCTGGCGACACCGCCATGCTTACCACCATCGCCCGGACCATCTCCTGTGCCTTTCCCGTGATTAGGGCTTATCAGGTGGGCATTCCGTCCTTCGGGCTGCCTTGGGGTTTCATCATGGGATCCAAGGCGGCCGATCCCCTGACCTACTCTCCAGCCCAGATTGACCGCCTGATCAGGATGAGGGGGCTAAAAAAACTGGAATATTACGACGGGATCACCCATTTGGGAATGTTTGCCATCCCCAAGTTCCTGCGCCGCGACCTGGACCGGCAGAAATCGATCATCACCGACCGGAAGCTGCTGGCGACCAAATTCCAGTAAACCGCAAGGCCGATCAAATTATGAAGCACAGGACATCGCCGGCCAATTCCTGCCAGAGCCGGGCTCCCCTGTTTGAGGCCCTGGCCGGGTACTTGGATTCGGAAAAAGTCCCTTTCCACACACCGGGGCACAAGCAGGGACGGGGAATCGACAGACAGTGGCTGGATTTGGCTGGCCGGAACATCTTTCGGATTGACCTGACGGTGCTGCCGGAGACCGACTGCTTATTTCACCCCACCGGCCCGATAAAGGAGGCCCAGTCGCTGGCCGCCAGGGCCTATCACGCCGACCACAGCTATTTTCTGGTCAACGGCTCCACCGGGGGAAACCTCAGCATGCTAATGGGGGTGCTGTTCCCCGGGGACAAGGTGATTGTGCCCCGGCACACCCATAAATCGGTGATCGCCGGACTGATAATGACCGGAGCCCTGCCGGTCTATGTCCACCCCGAGGTCAACCGGGAGTGGGGGCTGATCCTGAATATCAGCCCCGAGGCGGTGGCCCAGTCGTTGGATCAGAATCCCGGGGCCCGGGCGGTGTTTGTATCCTCGCCCACCTATCACGGGATATGCTGTGACCTGGAATCCATTGTCCGGCAGGCCCATCTAAAAGACCGGGTTGCCATGGTGGACCAGGCCCATGGCCCCCACCTTTTGTTTCACCCGGCCCTGCCCACCTCGGCCATGGAGGCTGGGGCCGACATCTGCGTGGAGAGCACCCACAAGATTCTGCCGGCCCTGACCCAGGCCTCCATGATGCACGTCAAGGGGCCCAATGTTGACCTGCGGGACCTGCAGAGTGTGCTGCTGCTGACCCAGAGCACCAGCCCATCCTATCTGCTGATGGCCTCCCTGGACCTGGCCCGCCGCCAGATGGCCATCAATGGGCGAAAGCTTTTGGATAAAGCCATCTCCCTGGCCAACGGCCTGAGGCAGTCCATCAACCGGATCAAGGGCCTCTACTGCCTTAGGGGGGATGATGTTAAACCGTTTAGACTGGACCCCACCAAGATTACGGTCTTTGTGGACGGACTGGGCATCAGCGGGTATCAGGCCAGCCGGGTGCTGAACCATAGATACGGCATCCAGGCCGAGATGGCCGACTGGGACCATGTGGCCTTCATTATCACTGTATCCGACGGACCGGAGGAGATCGCCCGGCTGCTGGCGGCCCTCAAGGAGCTGGCCTGGGAATACCGGGACAAGAAGAAGCTGAAGAAAATCAACATTCAGTTCCCTCCCAACTATCCTCCCATGTCGCTGACCCCCAGAGAAGCATATTTCGCCAGCCACCGGACTATCCTGCTGCGGGAGGCGGTGGGCGAAATCCCGACCGAGTTCATAACCGTCTATCCTCCGGGTATACCGGTGGTTGTGCCTGGGGAGCGGATTACCAAGGAGGCGGTGGAGTATCTGGAGGCGATGCGGAAACTGGGGGCCATAATAGTCGGGCCGGGAAAGGTCGAAGCTGGCAAAATCAGAGTGGTGGCCTAAGGGACTTGACAAAACAAAGATTTAGAGGGATAATTCACCCATAAGCAAATAAAAGGAGAGATATCATGTGCAATTCTTGCGGATGCGGCCAGAAGCTGTCTTACAAATGTGAAAAGTGCGGAAAAACCTCGAACCTGCCCAAGGAGTGCTGCGGGAAACCAATGAAGAAGCAGTAAAATAAGGGCTTACGAAGCGATAGCCTGGCTATCGCTTTTTTATTAACTAATCCGGGATTATAGTGGCATGAGACAGAGGCAGGTCATAGAGGAAATGTCGTTGCTGGCCGCGAAGTTCGGCTTGAACATCAAATTTGACGAGTTTGACGGACGGGGGGGGTGGTGCCGGGTCAGGGACAGCCAACGCATCATAATTAACAAGAAGTTAGGGCCCCAGGAGCAGATTAAAATCCTGTCACGGATACTGGCCGGCTATCCAACCGAAGATCAGGCCATGCCCCCCAAGGTCCGGCAGCTGATCGAAGAGGCCAGGGAGGAGCTTCAACCGTCGTTGGAAGACGCCGTTAACTCCAACCGTAATGCGGGCGGCCCCGGGGATGGCAATGGTTAGCGGGCCTATCCAGCTTGGCTCCTGCCGGGAGTGCCGGAGGGAGGTCAGCGCTTACGCCCGGGCTTGCCCGCACTGCGGGGCTCCCAAGCCGGCCGACCATAAGTGGAACGGCTGGGGTTTTGACTGGAAGTCCAAAACATCCTATTATGGCTGGCCGCTGATCCATGTCTCCGTCGGCAAGGACCGCAACGGCAAACTGAGGGTGGCCAAGGGGTGGATTGCCGTTGGGCAGTTTGGGATAGGTTTGGTGACGGTGGCCCAGTTCGGGGTAGGGGTATTGTTCGGATTCGGCCAGTTCATCATTGGCATTACTGCCATCGCCCAGTTTGCGGCGGCGCTGCTGTTCGGTTTGGGGCAGTTCGCCAGCGGCTACGTGGCCATAGGACAGATCGCCTTCGGCTATTATGCCCTGTGTCAGACCGGGTATGGCATCCACCTTTGGTCCCAGAAGTTGGCAGACCCGGAGGCGATCCGGTTCTTCATGGAGTTGAAAAGGCAATTTTTAACGGCCTGGGGCAAATCTTAAATCAGGGGAATTTTATGGGAGCTTCTGGAAAATCGCTGGCAGCATATATCATCGCCGGGGTGGCCATATTTTTTGGCATCCTATTTCTAATGTCAGCCCGCGGCGAGTATACTTCCCACCCGGGCGGCCGGATAATTACCGGGTTGGTATTTATAGCCGGAGGGGCCTTGCTAGCCGGCTTCGTCAAAAGGAAGGATGCCGGGCAGAGGTTGGAGATTGTCCAGAAGATTGAACTGTCCGGGTCCGCCCGACCCGAGGAGATGAAATGCCGGCAATGCGGGGCTCCTTTGGATAAAAATTCGGTGGCGGTAAGAGAGGGGGCGGTGTTCATCAATTGCCCCTATTGCAAGGGGAGTTACCAGATTGTGGAGGACCCTAGGTGGTGATTGCCGGGAATAGCAAGGTGTCGCCGGAGGATCTCGAATTCAGATTTGTCCGGAGCTCGGGGCCAGGAGGACAGAACGTTAATAAGGTAGCCACCGCGGTTCAGCTCAGGTTCAGGCTTTCGGGGAAAACCGGCCTGTCCGAACAAACCAAGCAAAGGATCAGGGAACAGGAGAAGGCCCGCATCAATTCCCAGGGCTTCCTGATCCTCGATGCCCGCAGGTTTCGGACCCAGGAGCGAAACCGGCAGGACGCTCTGGACCGGCTGGAGGCCATTATAAAAAGGGCTTCGGCCAGGCCCAAGCCGAGAGTGAAGACCAGCCCCTCCCTGAAATCCCGCCTTGCCAGGCTGGAGTCAAAACGGAGGCAGGGGCAGAAGAAAGCGGCCCGCCGCCAAGCCAACCTTGACGAATAAACGAGTGGGGGTGTCTGTCCGCAAATTGATAAATGAACCCACCCAGACAAGTCCAAAGCACAAAGATAAAACAGTCCAATTGTGCTCCGTTGCCCTGAAGGTGGGGCTTTTTTTATTGTAATCGGCCGGCAAATAAGTTAAAATAAATCCATGACAAAAGCAAGATTGCTGCTTCCCCTGGCAATGCTATTGGCGGCTTCCTGCGCCGGGCCATATGTCAGAAGGGAGCCTGCCCGGGATGAGGAACTCCACAGGGGAGAGCTGGTGGAAGCGGCCCGGGGCCTGAACGGTTCCAAGGACTTGACATCCCTGAACCGCCACTTCAGGAACGACTGCTCCGGCTTCGTAATCGGCCTGTACCGGATGCTGGGCTACCAGGTGAAAATTCCCCTCGGGAGGGGTAACCGTCCGCTATCCGAACGGCTTTTTCTGGCCATGCAAGACCGGGGCCATACTTACCGGGAATACCAGCCCCTGCCAGGGGATGTGGTGTTCTTCAAGAATACCACCCAGACCAGCTACGACCGGGTTACCCATATTGGGCTGGTGGAGGAGGTGGCTTCTGATGGCACAGTTAGCATCATCCACTATGGGTCAGGCTCGGTCAACCGCATTCGGATGAACCTGAATCAACCTTACCGGGAGAAGGACGGCCGGGGCCGGGTCATCAACAGCTATCTGCGGAGAAACGATGCCGGCCGGGGCAAAGGCAACATCCTGGCCGGGGCGCTGTTTTGGTCATACGGGGATCTTTACGGGTACGCGGTGTCAGAAAGAACCCGCTGAGGGGAATTTTGGTTTGCCGGATAATCTAATTATCGGGAGGAATAGATGCTGCTGGTCTGGCTAAAACTGGCCCTGCTGATAGGGGTCATCGTCTTCACCGGATCCAAATTGTCGCGCTATGGCGATATTCTGGGGGAAAAGCTGGGGCTGTCCGGAAGCTGGATAGGGGTGGTGCTGTTGGCCGGGGTTACCTCGCTGCCGGAGATGTTCTCGGGGATATCGGCCTCGGCCCTGGTCCGCCAGCCCGACCTGGCCATCGGCAACATCTACGGGGCCTGCGTCATGAACCTGGTGGTGGTGGCCATAATCAGCACCCTGCACACCCAGGGCCAGATATCCGCCCGGGTGGGTCGGGAGCAGGCCCTGAGCGCCGCCCTGGGGATGATCGCAATCGCCTTCTCGGGTTTGGGGCTGTTCGTCAGCGGGCAGAAGATAATTCCGGTCTCGCTGTTCGACGTCGGTCTGTTTTCGCTGGGAGCCTTCATTGTCTACCTGGCGGCCCAGCACATGATCTACCGGCACGAGGTGGAGAACCCCGGCCCAGCCAAGGAGCCAGAGTACGGACATATCTCAATGCGGCAGGCGGCGACCAGATTTCTGCTGGCAGCGGTGGTGATAGTGGCCGCCGGGCTGTACCTTCCCAAGGTGGCCGACGAGCTGGCCCTGGCCATGGGCTGGGGCCGGTCATTTGTGGCCAGCGTCTTTATGTCGCTGGCCACCACCAGCCCCGAGATGGTGGTTTCCATCAGCGCCCTGCGGATGGGACAGGCCGGAATGGCCCTGGGCAACCTCTTCGGCAGCTGTATCTTCAACGTCAGCCTGATCTTCGTTGACGATGTCTTTTATCGGGGATCTATATTGGCAGACGTATCCCAGACCCATATATTCACTGCTTTTTTGGTGCTGGCCATGATGGGGGTGTCCCTGACCGGACTGCTTTTCCCCCGGAGGCAGAAGGGGCTGGGGATGATTGGCTGGGATGCGGCGTTAATCATGGCCCTCTACCTGTTGGGGGTATTTGTTATCTACCGGATGGGATTGGCCTTGGGATGAACAACGGCCTGTTAAGGCGATGGCAATCCAGGCAAAACAGCCGGGGAATGATTTTTGTGGACACTCTGGATTGGCAACAGAAGTGAAGATGCCTGGTTGATGGGACACGTGATTTTGCAGGGGAAAATGAAAATAACGCTTCAGAAAGCCGGGGGAATGATGCTCCATCACGGACGCCCCACCCGGATGCTGTTGCTGGGGGTGGGAGTGGGGGCGGTGACCGGCCTGGCTGCAGTGGGCTTCCGCAGTCTTATCAACTTCTCCACTGGTATGTTCTTCCCCCATGATCCTCATCAGACCTTGCTGATTGGGCGATGGTGGAATTATCTGGCTTTTTTGATCCCGGCCTTGGGAGGGCTCCTGGTGGGTGGGGGACTGTATCTCTTCTTCCGGGAGGACCAGCAGTTCTCGGGGGTTCCTGAGGTAATGGCCGCCGTTGCCCTGAAAAACGGTATGCTCCGGCTTCGGACGGGATTCAAGGGCTTGCTATCGGCGGTGACCATCGGCTCGGGGGGATCGGCCGGCCCCGAGGGGCCCATCGTTGAGATCGGTTCCTCGCTGGGATCCTATCTGGGCCAGCGGTTGGGTCTGTCGGGTAACGAACTGCGCTTGATGGCGGGATGCGGGGCGGCCGCCGGGATTGCCGGAGTATTTGGTGCTCCCTTGGGCGGGGTGTTCTTTGCCCTGGAGATAATCCTGGGGGAGTTCGCCATCAACACCTTCGCCCCGGTGGTATTGTCGGCGGTGGCCTCATCGGTGGTTTCCCGGTCATTCTTGGGTGACCAGCCGGCCTTCCAGGTTGCGGTCACTTCGTTGGTCTCCCTCTATGATATCATCCCCTACCTGATGCTGGGAATTTTCTCCGGTCTGGTATCGGTGCTGTTTATCTCCTCAATGCAAAGCAGCCAGTTGTTCTTTGCACGGCTCGGCCTGCCGAATTGGTTGAAGCCGGCGACGGCCGGCCTAATGGTGGGGGTTATGGGTTTGGCGCTTCCCCAGGTGCTGGGTGAGGGCTATCATTCGGTGACTGCGGTGTTGAACGGGAGAATACTGTGGTGGATGGCCCTAGTGCTGGCCGCTGCCAAAATTTTAGCCACTGCCCTGACTCTGGGGTCCGGGGCCCCCGGGGGCTCTTTCGCCCCGGCCATCTTCGTCGGCGCTATGCTGGGCGGGGCTTTTGGCCAGATGGCTGAGCTCCTGTTCCCCGGCCTGTATGGGGTCAATGCCTCATACGCCCTGTCCGGGGCGGCTGGCCTGGTGGCCGGGGCCCTGAATGCTCCCCTTACCGCCGGGCTGATCATCTTCGAGACCAGCGGCACCTATAAGGTGGTGCTGCCGGCCATGATTGTGGTGGCGGTTTCGGCGGTTATTACGAAGCGACTGGCAGGCGAATCGGTCTACACCCACGCCCTGCAGAAGGCCGGCCTGCCGGTCAGCCAGCTGCGCACTCACAGCGGGATATCTGGGGCTACCTGTCAGAATGTGATGCGGCGGGATATAGTGACCATCCTTCCCGGAATGCCCCTCTCGGAAATCGTCAAGACCTTCGGTCGGACCGACCAGCTTCTGCTGCCGGTGATAGATGATGCCGGCAGATACCTGGCTTCCATAAGCTGGTCCCAGCTCCGGCTTTTCGTGGACGGAAACCCGGATGACGGGCTGATTATAGCCCACGATGTAATGATCCGGGTGCCGGTGGTTGAGGCTTCCGACAGCCTGTCGCTGGCAATGATGCAACTCATCCAGCAGGACATGCAGGAACTGCCGGTGCTGGAGAACGGGAAACTGGCCGGGTTGATCGGCAGCAAGGAGATCCTGAAGGCCGAACTCTGAAGGCGTTGGCTTTGGGCCGCCAAGAGGCGGCTTTTTTATTGAAATTGCAGGACGGGGGTGATATCCTTACACTATGGATTATTTGCCGATGACAAAGGGAGAAATTTCGGCCAAGGGCTGGGATCGGTGCGATGTGGTTATCGTGACCGGGGATGCCTATGTTGACCACCCGTCATTCGGGGCGGCCGTGATCGGTCGGACGCTTGAGGCCGAGGGGTTCCGGGTGGGGATAATCGCCCAACCCGATTGGAAAAGCCCCGACGACATCATGCGATTGGGAAGGCCCCGGCTATTTTTCGGAGTTACTTCGGGCAACATCGATTCAATGCTGCACCACTACACGGCCAACAAGAAAATTCGGCATGACGACCCATATTCCCCGGGTGGCCGCCATGGGTTGCGCCCCAACCGATCCCTCATCGTCTACTCCAACCTTATCCGCCAGGCCTTCAAAGACGTTCCCATTGTTCTGGGTGGTGTCGAGGCCTCCCTGCGGCGTCTGGCCCATTACGATTACTGGGACGATGCTGTGCGGCGCTCAGTACTTTTTGATGCCAAGGCCGACTTGCTGGTCTATGGCATGGGGGAGAGCGCGGTAAGCCGGATTGCCCAAATACTGAATTCGGAAGGCAGAATTCAGAAAACTGAATTGCAGAGCGTGCCGGGAACAGCGGCCATAGTCAGAACCGCGGAGCTTCCGAAGACTTTGACTCCCGAATATGCCGAGCTACCATCGTTCGAGGAAGTGTCAAGTTCCCGGGAGGCATTCAACAAGGCTTTTATCATTGCCTCCAATGAGGCCAATCCCCATTCAGGAAAGAAACTGTTGCAGAAACACGGTGACCGGTATCTGTTGGTCAACCCCCCAGCCAAGCCGCTAAGCACCGAAGAGCTGGATGCGGTCTACGCCCTGCCATACCGACGCCGGGCCCATCCAGCATACCAAGAGTCTGTCCCGGCCCTGGAGACAGTCAAGTGGTCCATCACCTCGCACCGCGGATGCTACGGCGGCTGCAGTTTTTGCGCTTTATATTTTCATCAAGGGCCGATAATTCAATCGCGCAGCCCGGATTCTATCATTAACGAGATCAACCTGCTGACAAAAGATACCAAATTCAAAGGGGTCATCAGCGACATCGGCGGCCCAACCGCCAATATGTACGGCACTGGGTGCAAGATAAACGGAAGGGCAAAAAGCTGTCGCCGCCCAAGCTGCCTGGCCCCGCAGATGTGTGAAAACCTGAAACCAGGGCAGCATGCCAGTGTCAAGCTCTGGCATGAAGCCCTGAAAGTGCCGGGTGTTAATAA
>CALGNM010000154.1 GCA_937958665.1 uncultured bacterium
GTTCGTATTCGGTGACTGGAGTTCAGACGTGTGCTCTTCCGATCTTACCATGGCTGAACCGGTGAAAATGCTGGAACAGCAGCTGGCTGAGGCGATCGCCGAGCCGCTCTACGGGATAATCCATGACGAGCCCAAAAAATCAAATAAAGGAGAAGCGACCATGCTGGAATTCGATGAGGATGTTGCCAGTCAGGACTGCAACATCAAGGTGGTGGGGGTGGGCGGGGGCGGCGGAAACGCCGTCAATTACATGGCCACGGCCGGACTCTCCGGGGTGGAATTCGTGGCCGTCAATACCGACGCCCAGGTGCTCCGGAAGTCAAAGGCCGGCCAGACCCTGCAGATAGGCCACAAGCTCACCCGGGGGCTGGGCTCGGGGGGCAACCCCGAGATCGGACGGCGGGCCTTCGAGGAGGACAAGGCCCGGGTGGCAGAGATGATCGCCGGCAGCGATATGCTGTTCATCACCGCCGGGATGGGCGGGGGCACCGGCACCGGGGCCGCCCCGATGGTGGCCGACCTGGCCCGGGAGATGAACATCCTGACCGTGGCGGTGGTCACCAAGCCCTTCGAATGGGAGGGGCGCAAGCGGATGATCCAGGCCGAGGAGGGCATCCGGGACCTCAAGGAGCGGGTAGACACCCTGATCGTCATACCCAACCAGCGGGTGCTGGGGGTGGTCAGCAAGCAGACCCGGCTGACCGAGACCTTTCATATCATCGATGACGTACTGCTCAAGGCCACCCGGGGGATCTCAGACCTGATTACCACCCCGGGTCTGGTCAACGTCGACTTTGCCGACGTCCGCTCGGTGATGATGGAGCGGGGCGACGCCCTGATGGGGGTGGGAATAGCCTCCGGGGAGAACCGTTCGATCTCGGCCGCCGAGGAGGCCATCTCCAATCCCCTGCTGGAGGGGTTGGTATCGATCAAGGGGGCCAAGGCTATCCTGCTTAACATCACGGCCTCTGACGACCTGTCCCTGTCCGAGGTGGACGAGGTGGCCAAGGTGGTGCGCAGCGCGGCCGGGGAGGACGCCAACCTGATATTCGGGACGGTGCTGGACCCCGAGGCCGGCGACAGTCTGACGGTCACCGTTATCGCCACCGGGCTGGGAGCCCCGACCACCAAGAAGGAGAAGGATATTCCCGAGGGCAACCGGATAGACTTTACCCAGACCTTTCGCAAGGGCGATCTGGCCAACGGGACCTTTCAGCGCAAGGAGCCGGCCCAGACGGCCACCTTCGTCACCAAGGGACAGGTCAACGCCGTGAAGATCGACGACCTGGAAGTGCCCACTTACATGCGCCGTCTGATGGACTAGCCCCGCCAGGGGTTACCAGATAGCTCCGGCAGTCTCTGGCCCGCCCCGCTTCGGCGGACCGGAGGAGCAGACTCCTTTATTTGGCCCCGTCCCTGGTGAACGGGGCTTTTCTCTTTCTTCCCGGCCCGGGGCTTGATTTTTATTGCCGATTAGTTGTATTCTTTTCGGTGTTATGGTCCATAATCTGAACGATCTGATTCCCAAAGCATGAGAACCATTATTCTGCTGCTAATCCCCGGCCTGGCCCTGGCCGCCTTTGAGGAGGTTCAGACCGATGCCAGGTTGTTCGGCTTGGCCGGAGCCGGGACGGCCCTGGATGACCGTACCGGAGCCGGCTTTGACAATCCGGCCCAGCTGGGGCTGGCCGAGGAGCTGGCTGTCTCCAGCGGCAGCCAGCTGCCATTCGGGGTCAAAGAGCTGCGGGCTTTTACCGGGTCCTACGCCTATCGCCGGGGCAGGGTCGGCGCTGGCCTGTCTCTGGCCACCATGGGAGGCAGCCTCTACCGGGAGAGCTCACTGTCCGGCGCCTTGGCTTACCGGGCAATGGAGAAGGCCTCGCTGGGGATGTCGGCTGCTTTCAATCAGCTACAAATCCAGGGATACGGGTCAGCGACCAACCTCTCCTTGGGAGTGGGGTTGCTGGGTCGGCCGGCCGAATGGCTGTCTCTGGGCCTGTCAGCCTCAAACCTGAACCGGCCATCCATAAGCCAGCAGGAGGAAAGGATTTCCCAGGGCCTTAACATCGGATTGGCGATCCGTCCCCGGAGTGATGTGACCGTATCCTTCCAAGCGGCGGCCCGGCAGGGCTGGCCCCTCCAGGTCAGGCTGGGACAGGAATACCGCTATGGGCCGCTGGCCCTGCGGGCCGGATTGTCAGACCGGCCCAGCGCCATCAGCCTGGGGTTCGGTGTCACCCGGCGCCGGATAAGGCTGGATTACGCCGTCCGCACCCATCCGGACCTGGGTCTATCCCACTGCCTGAGCCTGAACTATGCAGTCCATCGTGATTTCGGGAGCCCCGGCCCCCCGGTTGCCGAACTCTCCCGACGGGCACCCGACCGGATCGACCCGAATACGGCCTCGCGGGATGATTTGCTGCTGTTGCCAGGGGTGGGGCCTGCCACTGCGGAGGCGATCATCGCCAGCCGGGACAGTTTGGGCGGATTTGTCCATCTGGATGACCTGGCCAAGGTGCCGGGGATCGGACGGGAGACCTTGGCCCGCTTGGCCCCTTTGGTAACCTTGGGCCATCGTCCCCCGGCCAAGGTCGACATCAACCGGGCCATGGCATCCGAGCTGGCTGAACTTCCGGGGATTGGCCCCGGCCTGGCGGCCGAGATGGTAGCCTATCGGCAGGAGAATGGCCCGTTCCAGAATATCGAGGACATCATGAAGGTCAAGGGGATCGGCCGCCGGACTTTCGAGGATCTTCGGAACCTGATCACGGTTGGTCCCTGATGAAGACCGCTCCCGCTGTCATCTTGTTGCTGGTTCTGGCGGCGGGCTTGGCGGCCCAGGGCCAGCCCGAAATTGAGGACGAGCAGGCCGCCTCCGACTACGCTGAATACCTGGCCTTTATGATGGAGAACCCGGTCAACCTCAACCATGCCGGCCTGGAACAATTGATGGGCCTGCCGGGCCTGGCCCCGTATCAGGCCCTGAAGCTGTACCGGTATCTTAAATCCCATCCGGGAGTCAGCCAGCCCTATCAGCTGGAGGCCGATTCGGTTCTTTCCCTGGCCGTCCTGGAATCCATACGGCCGTATATCTGTTTCGATGCCCGCGATGGAGCCAGGCCGGAGAGGCTGAGATCTTCGACCAGGCTGCAGCGCCGGATGCCGGGCAGCCCGGAGTTGGCTGACGGCACCTATTCCGGCAGCCCCTGGGATAGTCGTTTCCGGTGCTGGCTTAGACCTTTTCCGGGCGGGGAGGCGTTTATTCAGTTCCAGCACGACCCCGGGGAGCCGGATTGGGCTGATTACCAGTCCGGCTGTTTTTCGTTTCGGTCAGTTGATGGGCGTAAGAAGGCGGTGGTCGGCGACTATCAGGTGCTGATAGGCCAGGGGCTGCTGATGGGCGGGGCATCACCCATGATATTCAGCAGCAGCGTATCCCATTTCCCGGGGCTAATGGCAGAGGTCAAGCCCCATTACTCCTCCCAGGAATCCCGGGGCTTGCGGGGAGCAGGGTTCAGGCAATCTCTTCCAGGACAGCTCAATTTGCTGGGCTTTCTGTCCCGGCGGCGCCATGACGCCAAGGTCGATAGCCAGGGGCAGGTGCTAGGATTTTATGACGATGGCTACCACCGAAGCTTAGCTGAGCTGGCCCGCAAGGATGCCGTCCGGGAGGACATCGCCGGAGCTAGGCTGGGTTGGGGAGGGGGAAGCGGGGCCGCGGCCGGGCTGTCCTGTGTTTTTCGCCGCTACGACAAAGATGGATCTGGCATGTTCGCCCCCTGGATGGCCAGCCTGGACGGAGGAATAGGACTGGGTGGCCTGAGGCTGGCGGGGGAGCTGGCCGGTGGCCCTGAAAGGATAGCCGGCTACGGAGTCAACTCCCTGTTCGTCTCCGGAGACTACTCCGGGCGGATATCTCTGCACGGATATTCCCCCGGATTCCTGCCTCCTCGCTTCAACGGGGAGAGCTATTACGGAGGCGAGGATGAAAGGGGCGGCAACATCCAGGCCTCCTGGGGAAGGCGGCGTCTGAACCTGGCCGCCGCCTACAACCTGTTCTATCCCTGGCAACCAGCAACCATCTCCCGACATAACAGCCGGGGTTCCAGGTATGAGGTTCGGGCGGGGGCCCGGCTGATCAAGGGGCTGGATGCCGAATTTCGCATCCGGTCTCAGGCCAGGGAACTGCGCCAGGACCTGCCAGAAGATCCCTACTATCAGGAGGAACGGAATTCGGCAAGGTCTGGACTGCGCTGGCAGGCGGGCCGGGGATTGGCGCTCAACTGCCGGTACGACACCCAGTACTATCGTGATTCCCGCCAAACCGAGAGGCAGAGGGGAGAATTGCTGGCCGCCGGATTCCGGGCCGTCCTCCGGGGCGGGCTCTGGCTGTCCGGACAATCAGTCATCTACCACGTCCCTGACTATCGGGCCCGAATCTACTTGACCGAGCCAGAGTTAGTGTCCGGCGGCAGTTTTCACGAGATCGGAAGAGCGTCGTGTAGGGAAAGAGTGTAGATCTCGGTGGT
>CALGNM010000155.1 GCA_937958665.1 uncultured bacterium
ACCACCGAGATCTACACTCTTTCCCTACACGACGCTCTTCCGATCTCCTTTCGATAGTGAACGCCAGCGGGTAGAGTATTTATTCGGGCTGTACGAAAAAATAACCGCACCGTTAATGGTGAGTATAGGAAAAAAGAAATCGCGGTCCAGCAAATAGACTTTACCCAACACCCCCGCTCACGCCTGATGCATACAGCGTATCGATAGTCACCTAATGGTAGTTATAACCCTATCTAGTTAAAATCAATAAAGGTATGGTGCAAGTTAAAATAAAATATATGAGCCAGGAAGCGGCTCAGGAGTTTGTCTTCTCAGAGCCGTATATCTTGGTATCTATACGCGATCCTGGCAGCCCTGAACCGGTTTTCAGAAAAGATCCTAATAGAATCGGTGTCCATTTTGCTCTTTTTAATGATGTAGCTGATCCTAAACGCAGATATAACCCCAAATATCCTTTACAAATGCCAATCACAGAGATTTCTGCCAGGGAGATAGTAGATTTTGTCATGGCATATCTGGATAAGGTTAGTCTTATAGCCGTTCATTGCAAGCATGGGACAAGCAGATCGGTGGGGGTGGCTGCGGCTTTGACTTCATGTCTATTAGGTAAAGAGTCGGTTCAGCCTTATTTTAAATTACCCCTGAATGAGATGGTAATGAAAGAGGTCATTCTAGCATACAGGGATTGGCTGGAAGATAGCCGGGCCTCAAAGAAGTGACTAGAGGAATACCTGGATTGCGGCTGTTGCACTGATGATCACTTATTATTATTAGCCATTGGTGTATTTACCTCTATAGGTACCACCTAGAAAGGTAAGAAATCCATATAGCATAACCCAAAAATCAGGGGCGCACCATCAGGCCCTAGTGGTATATAACTGTGTTTGAAGATCATTTCGAGCCCCACCCCTCTTATTTACCCTCAGATAGGTCTGAATGGCCAATATTCCAATACAGTTTATTAAAAAAACTAAAAACACACCCCTGTAACCTGGTCAAAATTATTGAAAAAAAGGTTTTTTGAGCATTCTTAACCATGTTTTTCCATTTTATGAGCTATAATGTGTTGTATATCAATATGTTATGCCATTTTTCTCATTTTACAAGGCATTGTTGAAACGACATTTCATTGACAAGATATCCCCAAAAAAGCCAGCCTACGTCGGAGATATTTCATGGATTACAAGATTGCCTCAGCTATAGGGAAATTAGTTCTACTGGAACATATAATCAAAGCCGCACACTCATCGACCAAGCCGGAAGGTCCAATTTGGTCTATGCTCCCTACCGATTGTTTGCCAGTAACCTTTGATCTTCTTGTAGATGTGCCCTACCCCCTGGCCATGCAGCGCACCTGGTTGAAAGAGCTGGAAGGCATAAATTTGTATAGTGTTGAGGATGACCCCCAGATACAAAATTATGATAGGCTTCTGACCTATACTGTCTTTGTCAAGCTGGGCCAGGCCCATGATGAACGGGATGAGTTGCACAGAAGGCTGCCCCCCTCGTATTTCGATGGTGCTCGTCGGCTTTTACCGAGTACTATAGAGGAAAGCCTGAATGTTCTGGGAGTAGAGGTTAAAATGGCGGTGGCGGCAAAGAAGTTCGAGGAGGACCCCCAAAATGCCTTTGGCCCCCTTCGCATCTGTGCCGATGGCTTGATTAGATGCGGTAGAATCCCGTTGGAATTGCAGGACCGGCATAAGGCGATTCTCTCCTATCTTATCCGCTACCCTAAGTTTCACAGCTATGTGGATATCGCAAGGGAGCTTTTCCCCGGTGGGGATCATTACAAATCACAGGCGGCGCAACGCAATGTGCAGGAATATAAATATGAATTGTCGAAAATCCTGAAAAAAGCTACGGACGAGGTTGAAATCCAGCTGGTGAAATATGACCAGGGCCAGGATGGGTATCGGTTAGTGCTTAAGGAAAAGAGAAAGCGAAAGGACCCGGGCGATAACATTTCATTTCAAAAATAATTGTCAGTCTTTACGGATGCAATAGGAACTGAACAATTTTCAATCATTTGTTTTTTAGGCCGCCGATTCAGCTAATTATATGCTGGAAAGGCGGTTTTGTCATATAAGGCCATGAAAAATGATTATAAATGACTGGCATCATGCAAAGTAAATGATATAGCAAGGGGATAATTGCGGCATCACCAAAAACATTAACAAAAGGAGTGATGCCCATGAGACACTATCCCCCACCACCAGAAACCACGCACTCAAAGGTCCCTCAAAAGGGGCCTTTTTTGTTGCGGAATGGCCGCCTGCCGGAATGGGCGGTCAGGGAACTGCAGGAGCACTACAAAACGGAAGGCATCAATGTTAGCGAGGAAGAGGTCATACGGGACCTTGCCAAGCTGGTTGATTTCTTCAAGCTGGTGCTCCGGCCCCGGATGGAGGCCACCGATTCCGAGGTTCAGGCTCAAGGATCCAGGGTTGCGCTGAGTGCACGAAAGGCCACTTGTTATTCGGAGGTGAGCCATGATTGACACAATTCGCCTCCGCGTGAAAAGGCCCAAACTTCTGCCTGGGAACAGGCTTGTAATCGTTCCTTCTGCCGTTCAGGGTACCAAGTTGATCCATGACCGGGTCGTTGAGGTTTTGCCGCCAGGGGATCCACGTCCGGTAAAAGTCCGGAGGGTTTATCTTCACGAAGATATGATATTGGTCGACAGCTTCGCCAATTACATGATGATATCCTTCCAGATGCCCCAGATTTTAAGCCTGAGCATGAACAATGTATCTCCAGTCACCTATAGGGAGGCCGTCTTGGTTTTTGATTATGTCCAGGAATGGTTGCGAGAAATAGCGGGCGTCGATGTCGATATTATGGAGGCTGGCGTAAACCGTTTGGATTTGTTCCAGAACGCCCCCAGCCGGTTCTCCTTCGAGGATTATGCACCGCTTTTCGAGCTTCTCAACCTCAAAAGGCAGGCCAGAAAGCGGTATGAGGGCACTTATTACGGGCAGTCTGTCTACCGCACTACGTGCATCTACAACAAAGGGCAGCGTACCGGCAGTTACAACCAAGATGTTCTGGGTTTGAGATCCAACCTTATAAGATGGGAGGTAAGGCTGCACCGGGCGCAAACCATCCAGCGCATATTCGGCATATACACTGTCGCAGACCTTCTCGACAAATGGGACCACCTCCGCGCTTTCTACAGGGCCCAGGTCAGAAAAGCCCTTAGGATGTCCGATGGGCTGGAATACGCCCGGCCGGTCCCCGACCTTAAGGCCGAAATCAGGCAGTTTGCCATCAAACCTGGTGATATGGAAGCGCTCTGGCTCTGGCTCATGGCTAACGGCACCAGGTATGTCTCCGGCCGCTTCCCGAAGCTTGGCGAGCTCAAGGCCCTGTTGAAAAGTATGGGGTATCAACCTTATCAGATTTCCCGGTTCCTCGAGAAATTCGCAAGGCTTCGGTGCATACGGTTCGCAGGGGAGCAAATCAGCCTTAGTGACTTAAGGAGGGAACTATACCTGGGTCTGACCGCAGGCCTTAAGAGGTGAAAAGATCCAGTCCAAAAGGTTCTGGGGCTAAACGGCCCGATGTTCGCTTAAACTAAAAAGAGGACGGGTTGGCATTTCGGCTGGCCCGTCCCCAACATCTTGCAATTTGACACCGCTAACAATTATAATAACCATTAATAAAGGAGACCAAAATGACCGCAAAGAATAGGTACATCCTCTATGCCCGGAAATCGTCCGAAGCGGAGGATAAACAAGTAGCATCTGTCCAGTCCCAGATCGATGAGCTGAAACGGCTGGCCGATGTGGAACAGTTGGATATAATCGGGGTGATAACCGATGAGAAATCGGCCAAGGCCCCCGATAAGAGGACAGGTTTTGAACTCTTAAAATCCAGGGTTGAGGCGGGAGAAGCCAACGGAATAATCTGCTGGAAGCTGGACCGGCTGGCCCGCAATCCGGTGGACGGGGGCTGGGTAAACTGGAATCTCCAACAGGGCACAATCCAGCATATCCGCACCTATGACAGGGACTACCGGGTAGGTGATAATGTCTTGCTGATGATGGTGGAGTTCGGGATGGCCAACCAGTTCGTGATTGACCTAAGCGCCAATACCAAGAGGGGGATGAGGTCCAAGGTTGCCAAGGGTTGGTTCCCCCATTATGCCCCGGTAGGCTACATGAATCGTCATATCCGCAAAGGCGAGTGCGATATCGTGCCGGACCCTGAACGCTTTGACAAGGTCCGCAGATTATGGCATGAACTGGTCTATCACCACCGCTCGATCCGCGAGTTATACCGGATAGCCAACAACGAGCTTCATCTGAAGCTTCGTACCGGAAAAGGCATGACCTTCAGCAAATTCCTGGTTATGTTCTCCAACCCATTTTATTATGGGAGATTCAGGTTCAAGGGAGAGATGTATGATGGCAAACATGAGCCGATGATCAGCAAGCACGAATGGGATATGGCCCAGGAGATAGTTCACAGCCGGAGCCAGATCGGAAGAGCACACGTCTGAACTCCAGTCACCGAATACGAGCTCGTA
>CALGNM010000156.1 GCA_937958665.1 uncultured bacterium
GATACTGCGACCACCGGAATCTACACTCTTTCCCTACACGACGCTCTTCCGATCTGTTGACCGTGGCGAAATTTTGCTGGGGAGTTCCAAAGAACGGATCCCGGCCTACCAAGGAAAAGACCCTGGCCACTCCGGGGATTTTCTCCAGTTTGATCTCCAGTTCCTGCAGCCTTTTTTCGGTGTGCTCCAATGATGTCCCGGGTGGATAGCCGACCGTGATCTGGAACTCCCCCTGGTCGGTTTTGGCCAACAATCCATAATCCACCACCCGGGATAGCAACAAGCTGGCCAACAGCATCAACAAGAAAAAGGCGGTCACCAAACCCTGATGGTCCAGCGACCACCCAAGCAGGCCCAGGTATCTCCGCTTGGTCTTATCCAACAGCAACAGGAACCAGCCATTTATTTTGGGTCCCGGACGGTCCGAACCCATCAGAAAGTAGCTGAGAACCGGCACCAGAGTCAGAGAAACGACCATCGACAACCCCAGGGCGAATACCACCGTCAGGGCCAATTCCCCCAGCAGCACCTTGGCAAATCCTGCGGTGAAGGCCAAGGGCAGAAAGACCACCACGGTGGTCAGGGTAGCCGCGCTGACCGGCAGTCCCACTTCGGACACCGCCCGGGCTATCACTTCCATCCGGGTCCCCGGCAGGTCGCCCTCTCTGATGTGTCGATAGCAATTCTCCATCACCACCACTGCCGCATCCACGATTAGGCCCACCGCCAAGGAAAGACCGCCAATTGAAACCGTGTTGAGTGAGAGCCCGAACAGCCGCATCAGGGAGAAGGTTATGATCAGAGTGACCGGTATCGCCATTGCAATCACCAAGGTATTGGCCAATGTGCCCAAAAACATAAGGATGACCAGGACGGCCAACAGCCCTCCCAGGAGCCCGGAGAGCAATACCTCGGCCAGGGCCCGGCGGATGTTCTCCGATTCGTCCCGGACCACCTCGATTTTAAGGTCGCCGGGCAGCTGCCCCCGGTTCTCGTCCAGCCATCGCCTGACTCCATCAGACACTTTTACAGCATTGCCCCCGGGTGGTTGGCGCACCAGTATCCCCACACTCTCATTGGAATTGATCCGAGCCAGGCTTTCCCGGCTGTTCTCCCTGATCGCTACCCGGGCCAGGTCCCGGACTTTGATTCCTACCCCGCCGCGATAAGCCACCAGCTGGTTGCCAATGTCTTCGACCGAACGGTACTCGCCCTCCAGCCGCAAGGTGAATAAGTTACTCCCAGCCTTGAGGTCGCCCAATGGAAAATTGGCATTTCCGGAGTTGACGGCAGCGGCCAGTTGCTCCAAACCAATATTGCTTTGCCGAAGCCTCTGGGGGAAGGCCTCCACGGACACCACCTGACGTGACCCTCCGGCCACCTGGGCGGCAGCCACCCCTGGCAGACGGGCTAGGTCAGGCGCTATCCGATCCTCCACCAGCATAGTCAGTTCCGAAAGGCTGAGCCGGTCCGAACTTACCGCCAGCTGAACCGGGGGCGGCAATAGCTGATTGATTGTGGATATGACCGGCAGCCCGGCATCCCTGGGCAGCAGGGGCTTGGCCAGGTCGATCTTTTCTTGTATCTCGCGCTTCTTTTGCTCGGTGTCAGCTCCGTAGGAAAAACTGACCACCAGCTGGGAGAATCCTTCCCGGCAGATCGGAAGAGCACACGTCTGAACTCCAGTCACCGAATACGATCT
>CALGNM010000157.1 GCA_937958665.1 uncultured bacterium
AGATCGTATTCGGTGACTGGAGTTCAGACGTGTGCTCTTCCGATCTGGTCAGTCTTACCTTGTTTTCCATAGGGCCTTTCTGTTAGGAATATGCCTGTTTGCTGCGGTAGATGATATATCAGTTTATGATATCATTTCGCCGGCCGTAATGTCAAGAATTTTTAAGGGCTTAGGGCTATGATGGCGTGTCAAAAAGCCACAGGGACGGGTTATTCCGGTTTCGCCCAGCCCTCACCAAACGGCCGACCTCCTGCCACACCCAAAAAAGCGGCCCGGCTGTTGCGCCGGGCCGCTCGATCCTAACGGAGTTCAGGGTCTCCCCTACTTCTTGCCCTTCTTGAGGGCCTCCTCCACCTTCTCCTGGGGCAGCTTCTTGGTGCAGAAGAACCAGTCGCAGCATTTGATGTCCTGGTCCTTGCCGTCCATCCGGTCCTTGGCGGTGCCGCAGGAGCCGGCCGGCGGCACGATGACGTCGTCGCCCGGGCGCCAGTCGGCCGGCAGGGCCACCCCGTAGGCGTCGGCGGTCTGGAGGGCCACCACCACCCGGTAGAGCTCGTCGAAGTTGCGCCCCAGGCTCAAGGGGTAGTAGATGATGGTGCGGATAATGCCCTGGGGGTCGATGAAGAACACCGCCCGCACCGCCTTGGTGCTGCTCTCCCCGGGCTGGATCATCCCGTACTTGTTGGCCACCTCCATGGTGATGTCCTCGATCAGGGGAAACTTCACCTCCACGTTCTTCATCCCCTTGTACTCGATCTTCTCCTTGATGGTCCGCAGCCAGGCGATGTGGCTGTAGAGCCCGTCCACCGACAGGCCCACCAGCTTGCAGTTGGCCTGGGCGAACTTCTGCTCCAGGCTGGCGAAGGTCATGAACTCCGAGGTGCACACCGGGGTGAAGTCGGCCGGGTGGGAGAACAGGATCACCCAGCTGCCGGCGTACTGCTCGGGGAAGTTGATCGGGCCCTGGGTGGTCACCGCCTTGAAGGACGGGGCTTTGTCCCCGATCCGGGGCATGGGGGTGGCTTGGTTGGTCTGTTCCATGTCTTGGCTCCTTTTCTGGCCTGGCGGTTTATGGTTTCATCCAGGCCGACGGTTGGGTTGACGATTTTTTATGGTTTGGTCTGTTTCCCCCAAGATGGGAATGATGGCTCCCCTACAGCTCCAGCTCCAGACCGGCATACCCCCGGCGGAAGGCCTTTCCCAAAGCCTCCTCCAGCCGGTCCTCGGCCGCCTGGCCGGTGCAGTGGCAGGCCACCACCAGCCCGGGCTTGAGGGCCTCCAGCTCCCGGGCGGTCCGCTCCAGCCTTTCGGGGCCGGCCGCGCCCAGGTGGAAGCCGCCGATCACCGCCTGAAGGCGCCGCCGCACCGAGAATTTTTTGGCCTGGCGCACCGTGTTGACGATCCCGGCATGGGCGCAGCCGGTGACCACCACCAGCCCCCGGGGCGTCTCGATCCACAGCCCCAGGTCATCGACGATGGGGTCGGGCGTTTTCCCCTCCCGGTCCAGGGTGAAGCCGCCCTCCGACTGCTCGAAGGAGCGCCGCCGGGCCACCGCCCCGGTGGTCCAGACCCCGGGCAGCACCTGGCAGGACCGGCAGACCCGCTTGAACTTCCGGCGGCCCAGCCCCAGCAGGTGCTCCCGCACCTGGGACGGCATCCCCACCGGGCGGGCCAGCCCATCCTTTTGGCTATAGCGCTCATCCAGGGCCCGGCGGTGGCAGTAGACTGTAGCCTGGGGGGCGGCCTCCAGGATCCTGAGCAGCCCCCCGCAGTGGTCGTAGTGGCCGTGGCTCAGGGCCACCGCCTCCAGCCGGGCCAGGTCGATCCCTAAAGCTTTGGCGTTGGCCACCGCCTCGCCTCCCTGGCCGGCGTCCAGCAGCATCAGGCGGCCGTCGGCCTCCACCAGGATCGACAGGCCGTGCCGGGCCTCCAGGCCTCGGGCCGAGCGATCATCCGAGAGGATGGTGATCTTAAGTCGCCTGGGCATCGGTCCTCGATGGTTGGGATCGTTTCCTGTCGGCCAGCTCCATGAAGCGGGCCCGGCCCCGAGCCACCGGCCGGCCGCCGCAGTCGATCTCCGCCTCCAGGCTATAGAGCGGCCGGCGGCTGGAGAGATCGGAAGAGCACACGTCTGAACTCCAGTCACCG
>CALGNM010000158.1 GCA_937958665.1 uncultured bacterium
CACCGAGATCTACACTCTTTCCCTACACGACGCTCTTCCGATCTTGGAGAACCGCTACCACGAGTACGGGGTCCTGCTTCACGAGACCGGACACGCCCTGCATTCCAGCCTGCTAAACCCCCGGGAGTCCATATTGAATCTGGGGGTCAGCGGTATCATCGCCGAGGGGCTGGCCAACCTGTTCGGAGACTTCCTGTACCACCCCGCCTTCTTCAAGGGCATGTTTCCGGGGCAGGCCGAGGAGGCCGGCCGGCATTTTCAGGATTTGCGGCGTTGGGACCGGGCCTCCCGGATCGCGGCCCTGCCCGGCATCCTGTTCGACCAGGCGCTTTATCGGGAGAAGATAGGCTCGTTGGACGACATCCACCAGCTGTACTGGAGGATCTACCAGGAGATTTTGGGCCGCCGGCCCTACGCCGAAGAGCCGACCTGGGGCTTCCGCATCCACCACACCACCCATCCCATCTACCTCCACAACTACTTCATGGGTGACCTCAGCGGGGACATGCTCAAGGCGGCCTTTCTGAATCGAACCGGGGCGGCCGAGGTGATGGACCGCCCCCGCGAGTTCGGTAAATTCATCCTGGACGAGGTGATAGCCCCATCGGGGCTGTACACCTTCTCCCAGCTCTACCGCCGGATCAGCGGGGAGGATTTCTCTCTAAGCTACCTGGCCTAAGGGGACTTTCATATCATCAATCAGAAAATAATCAGGGCTGAAGCATGACCTATCAGCAGGCGGTGGAATACCTGATGTCCTTCATGGACCGGGAGAGGGAGCCGGGCCAGAAGTATCACGAGGAGGGCTACGATCTCCAGGGCTTCCGGGATTTTTTGGGCCGGCTGGGCAACCCCCAGAACTCCTTCAAGTCCATCCTGGTGGCCGGCACCAAGGGCAAGGGATCGACCGCCGCCCTGATCGAGTCGGTGCTGAGACACCGCAAGCTGAAGACCGGCCTTTACACCTCGCCCCATCTGATCAGCTTCTGCGAGCGGATCAAGATCGACGGCAAGAACATCCTGGAGCGGGACTTTGCTCAGCGGCTGGAATGGCTGAAGCCGTTTCTGGAGAAGGAACGGGAGGAGGGACGCCAAAGGACTGTGTTCGAAGTCCTGACCGCCATGGCTTTCCTGTATTTTCAGGAGGTGGGCACCGAGTGGGCGGTGCTGGAGGTCGGGGTGGGAGGGCGGCTGGACTGCACCAATGTGGCCAACCCCCGGGTGGCGGTGATCACCAGCATCAGTTTGGACCACACCGAGATACTGGGAAGTACGGTGGCCCAGATCGCATCCGAAAAGGCGGGCATCATCCGCCAGGACGCCCTGGTGGTGACCGCCCCCCAGGCTCCGGAGGCCCTGAAAGTGATTCTGAAGCGTTGCCAGGACTCCCTGGCCCGTCTGTTCCAGGTGGGACGGGACGTGGGCTTTCGGGTGGTGGATCGCAACTCATCGGGGCTGACCATCGATCTGGCCGGGTCCTTCGGATCGCTGACCAACCTGGAGGTGGGGCTGCCGGGCGATTTTCAGGCCGAGAACGCCGCGGTGGCCTTCGCCGCCCTGCGCAGCCTGCAGTACCGCAACCTGATGTTGAGCGACGGCGAGATCCGGGCCGGGTTCCGATCGGTCAGCTGGCCGGGCAGGATGCAGCAGGTCTCCCGGGAGCCGCTGGTGATAGTGGACGGGGCCCACAACGGGCATTCAGCCAGCCGGCTGGCCGAGGCCCTGGACAAGGCCTACCCGGGGGTGGGCCGGGTGCTGGTGCTGGGGATCTCGGCCAACAAGGACATCGGGGCCATCGTCGACGGGTTGGCCCCGGGCTGCCGGGCGGTGGTGGCCACTAAGGCCCGTCATTCCCGGGCGGCCGACCCCGGGCTGATCAAGGAGCAGGCCGCCCGCCACGGGGCGGCGGTGATTATAACCGGCAGCCTGGCCGAGGCCCTGGACCGGGCCAAACAATTGGCCACCATCAACGACCTGATCGTGGTCACCGGCTCGCTGTTTCTGGCTGGGGAGGCCTTGGAGATCTACGGGGCCAAGGCGTAGGTGATAGAAATCGGTTGTGGCATGGGTGAGCCGAAAATATGATCCAGGAAATCAGCGTTACCAGTTGTCAGAATAAACCAACCGGGGAGATAGCTATGGACAGGCAACAGGCCAAGGCCCTGATGGAGCAGACCATATCCAACACTAACCTGCAGAAGCACATGCTGGCTGCCGAGGCCTGCATGCGGGGGCTGGCGGGGCACTTCGGGGAGGATGACGACAAGTGGGGCTTGGCCGGGCTGCTGCACGACCTGGACTACGACCAGACGGCTGAAGATTTCCCCAACCATGGCCTGGTCACCGCCAAGATGCTGGAGGGCAAGGGTCTCTCCGAAGATATCATCTATGCCATCAAGGCCCACCCGGGGCATGTGGAGGCCAAGAGCAAGATGGACTTCGCCCTGTACGCGGTGGACCCCCTGACCGGGCTGATCGTGGCGGCGGCCCTGATGCACCCTTCCAAAAAGCTGGCCAACGTGGACGTGCCGTTCATCATGAAGCGCTACAAGGAAAAGCGGTTTGCGGCCGGTGCCAACCGGGAGCAGATACAGACCTGCGATAGGCTGGGGCTGTCGTTGGAGGATTTCATAGGCAAATGCCTGACAGCCATGAAAAATATCTCTGATGACTTGGGGCTGTAAATATTTCCGAAAACATCAGCATGGGGGCGACAAAAATGATAAAAACATTTAAAAACAAATCTCCCAAGATAGACCAGTCGGCCTTGGTGGCCGAGAACGCGGTCATCATCGGCGACGTGGAGATCGGGCCAAGGTCCAGCGTCTGGTACGGGGTTGCCATTCGGGCCGACATCAACCATGTCCGGATCGGGGCCGAGACCAACATTCAGGAGAACACCGTCATCCACGTGGACCTCAACGACCGGGGGCTGGGCGACTGTGCTACCATCATCGGCGACCGGGTGACCGTGGGGCACGGTGCCATCCTGCATGGCTGCAAGATAGAGGACGACTGCCTGATAGGCATGGGGGCCACGGTGCTGTCCGGTGCTAGGATAGGGGCCGGCTCGGTGGTCGCGGCCGGGGCGCTGGTCAAGGAAGGCCAGCAGATCCCGCCCCGCTCCATGGTAATGGGCATGCCGGCCGAGGTCAAACGCCAGCTACCGGAGGAGGCCGTCGAAAAGATCCGCCTCAGCGCCCAGCATTATGTGGATCTGGCCGGGGAATATAAGTAAGCACCATTATAATCATCCCCGCTTAAAGCGCGAAACAACACAAAGGTATTGACTTACGATTTTATTTGTTCAATCAGAATAATTTTGTGATTTTTGCGTATTTCGCGGGGAATAAATGTAAAATTGGGTTGAACACAAATGCGGCTTAACTACTACTGGCGGGAAGCCCTGGCGGGATTAAGCCGGGCCAAGCTGATGACCTTTCTTTCGGTGTCCAGCATCACCGCCGCCCTGTTCATCCTGGGCTCTTTCCTGCTGGTGACCTTCAATTTCCAGCGGGCCATCGGGCAGATCCGGGGCAAGTTCGAGGTCCAGGTCTTCCTGCGGGACAACGTGTCCGGGCCCCAGGCTTTGGTGGTCGGCAGCCGATTAAGGGACATCCCCGGGGTGATGGAGACCGAGTATCTGTCCAAGGCCGACGCCTTAAAACAGTTCCGGGAGGAGTTGGCCGACAAGGCCGACCTGCTGAACGCCTTGGAGACCAACCCCCTGCCCCAGTCCTTCCGGGTCAGGATGAAGCCGGATTTTCGCAATCCCGAGGCCATTGCCGCCGCCGCCGAACAGGCCGCCAGGATAGCCGGGGTGGAGGACGTGGAATACGGCAAGGCCTGGCTGGGGCGCCTGTACCGGGTGGTCAGGCTGCTGCTGATCATCGATTTCTCGCTGCTGGTCATCGTCAGCCTGGCGGCGGTGATGGTGGTGTTCAACACCATCCAGCTGACCCTCTATGCCAGGCGTCAGGCCATCGAGATCATGAAGCTGGTGGGGGCCGACGGGGGCCACATCCGCCGGCCCTTCCTGCTGGAGGGGATGCTCCAGGGGCTGGCCGGGAGTTTTCTGGGTTTGTTGCTGCTGTATCTGGCCTACCGGCTGTTGTCATCCCATTTCGAGATGTTCGGCTTTTTCACCGGTCGCCAGCTGGCGGCCCTGCTGGGGTTCGGGGTATTTCTGGGGGGCCTGGGCAGCTTTGTGGCGGTCCAGAGGTTCCTGTTCCGGACCACCCAGCCGGGGAATCCCTGAAAAATTGCCCTTTACTTTTTTCGGTTCAGATTGTATAATTAGCCGCAGAGATGAAATGGGGGCGGTTAGCTCAGTTTTGGTTAGAGCGCATGCTTGACATGCATGAGGTCACAGGTTCAAGTCCTGTACCGCCCACCATAGAGGATTTGGGGTTATGGATATATCCATAACCCCAAATCTATTTAATTTTGGGAATGGGGATAGCCATCGTTCGATGTGCCTCGGGCGGGCTATCCATCATGGCGGGCAACCATTTGGTTTTACATCCCTTCCGCAACCATTATTTGATTGACAACCCGCCGGCAATAGTGTTAAAATGAAAGACTAATCCAAAGGCGGTGAAGAACGATGCCATCAGCAGATACAGAGCCCATGGGCCGGGAAACCGGGAGCATAAATGCCGCACCCCATCGGGGAGCCGGCACAGCCTGGTGCGTTTCCCGCCTAAGGGAAACGCATTTTTTAATTGGCATCAGGGAGGGCCGGCCGTGAGGGAGACCCTGCTGGCCATTCACCGCATCCAGCAACTGGATGACCGCCGCCGGGCCTGCCGGGAGCGGCTGGAGCAGTTTCCGTTTGAAGCCGCCCGGATGGAGGAGCAGCTCAGGGAATCAAGGGCCGCCCTGGACCAGGTCCAGGCGAGGCAGGCCGAACTTGCCAAGGAAAAACGCACCCTGGAGCAGGAGGTGGAGAGGATAAATACCGACATCAGGAAGCATCAGGCACAACTGCTGTCGGTTAAGACCAACCGGGAATACTCGGCCATGTTGCACGAGATAGAGCAGGAGAAGTCAAAGGTATCGGAGGCCGAGGAGAAGATCCTGCTGGCCATGGAAGCGATGGATGAGTTGTCCGCAGCCGAGGCCAGGGAGAAGGAGGCCTTCGGCCGGTGCCAGAAGGAAAACCAGGCCGGACGGCAGGAGCTGGAAAGACAGGCCGCCGAGGCCCGGACCCTGGCCGATCGGCTGGCCGGGGACAGAGAGGAGGCCATCAAGGCTTTGCCCAGGGAGGTGCTGGCGCTGTACGAGCGGGTGGGCAAGGCCCGGAACGGAGTGGCAGCGGCGGTGGTCAAGAACGGCTCCTGCGGCGGATGCTATGGTAATCTGCCCACCCAGTTGCTGAACCGGGTCAGGGGCATGGACCAGATAATTACCTGTGAAAACTGCGGCCGGATTTTGATCTGGCAGGAGCCAGGGCAACAGAATAAAGGAGAGTCGGGGATATGACCAAGGACCAGATACACTCCAAACTTTCCACCGTCCTGAGACGGGTGGCGGCCGGGCACCGGATGGAGGACGTCTCCGAATCGATGGGTTGCACCAAGGAGACCCTCAAGGAGGCCCTGCTGGCTTTGGCTGACAAGATAGATGCAGATTTTGGCGAGTCCCGGGCCGTGTTGGCCATAGATGGGGCGGCCCGGGGAAATCCCGGACCGGCCGGGGCCGGTGCGGCCCTGTTGGACAACCAGGGCAATACCATGGCCGAGGTCGGGCGTTTTCTGGGAAAGGCCACCAACAACGAGGCTGAATACCAGGCCTTGATGCTGGGGCTGAACCTGGCCCTGGAGAGGGGATTCTCCCGGTTGTCGATAAATACCGACAGCGAGCTGCTGGCCAACCAGCTCAACGGTAGCTACCGGGTCAAGGAGCCCCGGCTGAAGAAACTGTTCTCCGAGGCCCATCAGTTGCTGGGCAGATTCGAGAAATGGGAGATCAGGGCGGTGCCTCGGGAGCAAAACCGCTTGGCCGACCGGCTGGCCAATTTGGCTATCGATAAGGAGGCCGGGGAGGGAGGGAAGAAATAAATGCCGGTCCGGAGAGGCCAAGCTGCTATTCGGGGCTGGCCGGCGATGACCGGCCCTGTTTCCCTTGTTTCATTCCAACCGGAAAATTAAATAATGTCCAGGGCCGGGCCGGGCGATCGCTTCCGCTTACGGCGGGAGAGGAAAGTCCGAGCTCCAGAGGGCAGGCAGCCCCGGGAATACCGGGGGGTCTCCCGTTAATTCGGGGGATACGGAAAGTGCCACAGAAAACATACCGCCCCGGCATGCCGGGGCAAGGGTGAAAAGGCGAGGTAAGAGCTCACCGCCCGGGGGGCAACTCCCGGGGCCAGGCAAACCCCTGCCGGAGCAAGACCAAATAGGTTCCGCCGTCCCGCTATCAGCGGTACAAGGACGGCCCGTCTGGAAGGCGGAACGGGTGGGTTGCTTGATCCCCCGGCAACGGGGGACCAGAGAGATGATCGCCGTCCCCTAGCGGGACACAGAACTCGGCTTACAGGCCCGCCCTGGATCCAATACAGCCAACGACCAACCGATTTCGGAACAGCCCATGGAAAAAAAATGGATCTACCCCCCGGAGGGCGACCAGGAGGTCATCAAGCAGCTGGCGGTGGGCCTGGAGGTTTCCCCGCTGGTGGCCCGGCTGCTGCATGCCCGGGGGGTCAATACCTTGGAGGAGGCCCGGTTGTTCTGGGAGCCCCGGATGGAAGACCTGCACGACCCCTTCCTGCTGGAGGGCATGGAGCCGACCGTGGACCGTCTGGAGCGGGCCCTGAGGGACAAGGAAAAAATGATGGTGTTCGGCGACTACGACGTCGACGGCATCACCGGGACCGCCCTGGTGTGGCGGGCTCTGAACTCGCTGGGCGGGGAGGTGGGCTGGTATCTGCCCAACCGGGCCCGGGAAGGCTACGGCATCTCGGCCAGCGGGGTGGAGGAGGCCCACAGCCGCGGGGTGGGTTTGTTAGTTTCGGTGGACTGCGGGATCACCGCCCATGCCGAGGTGGAGTTGGCCGGCAGCCTGGGAATCGACTGCATCATCACCGACCACCATGAGCCCAAGGAAAGTCTGCCGAAGGCGGTGGCCGTGCTCAATCCCAAGCTGGCCGGCAGCCGCTATCCCTACCAGGAGCTGGCCGGGGTGGGGGTGGCCTACAAAATGCTCCAGGGGCTCTATGCCCGTTTGGGCCTGGAGGCGGAACAGCTTCAGGAGCATCTGGACCTGGTGGCCTTGGGCACCCTGGCCGACATCGTTCCCTTGAACGGCGAGAACCGGGTGCTGGCCAAGTTCGGGCTGGAGAAGCTGCGCAGCAGCCGCAAGCCGGGGGTGCGGGCCCTGCTGGAGGTGACTGGCCTGACCGGCAAGCCGCTGGATTCCGGACAGATCGTCTTCATGCTGGCCCCCCGCATCAATGCGGTGGGGCGGATCGGCGAGGCCGGCGAGGCCCTGCGGTTGCTGATAACCGAGAACCAGGACGAGGCCTTGGCCATCGCCCAGACCCTGGATCAGGAGAACCGCAAGCGCAAGGAGATCGACGACCAGATCCTGGCCGAGGCCATGGAGATGGTCAAGCGGCGCATCGATTTGGACGAGGAAATGGTGATTGTGCTGGAATCTGAAACCTGGCACCAGGGGGTGATTGGAATCGTGGCCTCCCGGTTGGTGGAGCAGTTCTACCGACCCACCGTGCTGATCGCGGTGGACGGCGACAAGGGCAAGGGATCGGCCCGCTCCATTCCGGCCTTCCATCTGCACGAGGCGCTCAAATCCTGCCAGGAGCATCTGCTGGGGTTCGGGGGGCACAAGTACGCCGCCGGGATGTCGATTGAGGCCGGCCGGATACCGGAGTTCCGCAAGAAGCTGAACCTGGTGGCCCGGGAGACCATGTCCCCCGAGGATCTGGTTCCCAACCAGGCCCTGGATGCAGTGGTGGACCTGGATGAGGTGGACATCGGCACCGCCCGCAGCTTCGCCCGGTTCGCCCCCTTCGGCCCGGGCAACCGCCATCCGGTGCTGGCCGCCCGGCAGCTGAGGGTGGTGGGCAGCCCCCAGATAGTGGGCCGCAACCATCTCAAGTTCAAGGTCAAGCAGAAGCAGCGGGTGTTTGACAGCATCGGCTTCTCCTTTGGCGACCGGCTGGAGGAGATCGAGGACCCCGACGCTTTGTTGGACATGGCCTTTGTGCTGGAGGAGAACGAGTGGCAGGGGCAGAAGAAGCTGCAACTGCGGCTGAAGGACATCAGGGTCCGTTGATGGCTGGGGAACGGAGTTGTCCATGAGCCAGGGGCGGACGGTTTTGGCCAACGGCCTGACGGTGGTCAGTGAGGCCATCCCCTCGGTGCGCTCGGCGGCGGTGGGGCTGTGGGTGGCCCGGGGGTCGCGGGACGAGGCGCCCCGGGAGAACGGGCTGTGCCACCTGATAGAGCATCTGTCATTCAAGGGCACCGAGGGGCGCTCCGCCCGGGAAATAGCTGTGTTCCTGGAGTCGCTGGGCGGGCACCTGGAGGCCTTCACCTCCAAGGAGGAGACCTGCTATTACGCCCGGGTGCTGGACGAGCATCTGCCCCAGGCGGTGGACATTTTGGCCGACCTGGCGGCCCGGCCCCGTTTCAGCCCGTCCGATCTGGACAAGGAGCGCCGGGTCATTTTGGAGGAGATCAAGAGCGTCGAGGACACCCCCGACGACCTGATCCACGAGCTTTTCTCCCTGGCGGTGTTCGACGGCCATCCCTTGAGCTACCCCATCCTGGGCAGCCGCCTGAACTGCCGGCGCTTCCGGCTGGCCGACATCGAGGATTTCCGTCGCCGCCATTACCGGCCGGAGATCATGGTGCTGGCGGCGGCCGGAAGGGTGGACCACCGCCGGTTGGTGCGATTGGTTGAGCGTCATTTGGGCCTTTTTCCCCAGGGCCCGAAGGCTACCGTTCCAAAGAACCATCATCCGGGGCCTCCCCGTTTGGAGGCCCGCCGCAAGAAAACCTCCCAGGTCCATCTCTGCCTGGGAGCGGCCGGTTTACCCCGCCGCCATCCCGACAGGTTCCCATTGCTGGTGCTGAACACCATCTTCGGCGGGGGCATGAGCTCCCGGCTGTTCCAGCGGATTCGGGAGGAGGAAGCCTTGGCCTATGCGGTCTATTCCTACGTCGACTTCTACCGGGATACCGGGCTTTTCGGGCTCTATCTGGGGGTGGCGGCCGACCAGGCCGAGCGGGCGGCCCGGGAGGCCCTGGCCGAGCTGCGCCGGCTGGCTCATGATCCGCCCCGGGGCCGGGAGCTGGAGAATGCCCAGGCCCAGCTGAAGGGCCACCTGATGCTGGGGCTGGAGAGCACCACCAGCCGGATGATGCGGCTGGCCAAGATGGAGCTGAGCGGAGAGCCCTATCAGGACCTGGGTCAGACCATCGCCCGGATCGACGCCGTCCGGCCGGAGGACCTGCGGAGGGTGGCCCGGAGGCTGGCCCGGCCGGAAGGTCTGGCGGCAGCGGTGCTGGGGCCGGCCACCGGCTTGACCCTGGAACGGCTGCGGGACATGTTGGGCGGCTGACCGGGTGTGAGGCTGGCAAAGGATTCAATATAATTATAAACAAGACTGCACGGGACAAGTATCATGAACAAGGGAAAAAGATCCACCCTGGAAACCTCCCGCCGGGCCGGGGCCATGCAGGCCTCGCCCATTAGGCGTCTGGTGCCGCTGGCGGATGCCGCCAAGCATAGGGGCATCCACATCTATCACCTCAACATCGGCCAGCCGGACATCGCCACCCCAGATCGGAAGAGCACACGTCTGAACTCCAGTCACCGAATACGAT
>CALGNM010000159.1 GCA_937958665.1 uncultured bacterium
TGGGGTTCGGGCTGGCGGTGTACCGCTTCAAGGTATCCCTCCTGTGGGCTTCGCTGCTATTCGTGCCCCTGGTATTTCTGGGTATTTGGCTGGGACAGCTGATGCCCCTCCGAGCCGAGCTAATGCCAAAATTGATCGGGGATGACGCCGCCAAGAGCTGGGACATAATTCTGATTATTTACGCATTCATAGCCTCCACCACTCCGGTATGGATTCTCCTTCAGCCCCGGGACTATCTCTCGTCCTTTTTGCTGTACGCCTCTATTTTAGGAGGGTTTATCGGGATATTGCTGGGAGGATTTGCCGTAAAATACCCGGTTTTCACGGTTTGGAATGCTCCGGGCCTGGGATCGCTGTTCCCCATCCTGTTCATTACCATAGCCTGCGGGGCCTGTTCCGGCTTCCACTCGGTGGTGGCCTCCGGCACCTCATCCAAGCAGTTGGACCGGGAGGGGGATGCCCGTCCGGTGGGCTACGGTTCCATGCTGGTGGAGGGATTAGTAGCGGTCATAGCCCTGATTACGGTGATCATGTTGCCCAAGGGGGATGCGCTGGTGGGAAAGCCTCCGCTGATAATTTACGGCTCGGGAATGGGCAAATTTCTCTCGGTCTTTGGCATTCCTGAGAGGATAGGCTTCTCGTTCGGTCTTCTGGCCTTGTCCACATTCATTCTAACCACCCTGGACACTGCGACCCGTTTGGGGAGGTACATTTTTGAGGAATTCTTCAACCTTAAGGGTGTCGGGACCAGGTATCTATCAACCTTGGCCACCTTGGTTCTTCCGGGGATATTCGTGCTGATAACTCTGAAGGATGGAGCCGGGAAAGCCATGCCGGCCTGGAAGCTTATTTGGCCTGTTTTTGGCGCCACCAATCAGCTGCTGGCCGGACTGGCCCTGCTGGTGGTCTCGGTTTGGTTGAGGAAGACCGGCCGAAAGTCAGGGTTTATAATCTGGCCCACTTTCTTCATGCTGGCCATGACTGTGTGGTCACTGATGCTACTGGTTGGACAGCACCGGCTAAACGCCATAGGCATCATCGCCCTGTTCCTGTTGGCGATGTCCCTGATTCTGATTGGAGAGGCTTGGAGGTCCTTGCGGAAAGAAAGGGCCGGGGAATGAAGGCCGGGCAACTGGTCAGCCAAACGGTGGTGGCCAAGGGGGTGGTTGATACCAACTGCTATGTCATCGGCTGCCCGGTGACCAGGTTGGCGGCTGTAATTGACCCCGGAGCGATAAGCCCAATAGAAGGCAAGAGGATAATAGCCCTTCTGGAAAAAGACGGCCTTAGAGCCAAGTATATCATCAACACCCATGGCCATATAGACCATATGGCAGGGAACAGATCCTTACAGGGAGATACCGGCGCCGAGATTCTGATTCATCGAGCTGATGCTGTCTGTTTGACAGATTTTCGACTTAATGGTTCCCAACTGCTCGGTTTGGATGTGGTCTCTCCCCCGGCCGGACGCCAGCTGGAGGATGGTGATGTAATTGAACTGGGCGGCCTCCGTCTCAAGGTGCTACATACTCCGGGCCATACCCCGGGATGCATATGCCTTTTGTGCGGCGGGACGCTCTTCTCCGGCGATACCCTGTTCGCGAGCTCGGTGGGGCGGACCGATCTGCCGGGGGGCAGCCATGAAGAGATAATAAATTCAATCCGGGGAAAACTGATGGTTTTGCCGGAAGAGACCGTGGTCCGGCCGGGCCATGGGCCCAGGACCACCATCGGGACTGAAAGACGGGGCAATCCGTTTTTGAACTTAAGGGGGCAAATCGTTTAACCCGAGAAAGGGGGATAGAAAATGAAGAAGCTCACCATTCGCGACCTGGAGGTTAGGGGGAAAAGGGTCTTGGTCCGGGTTGATTTCAATGTCCCCCAGGACAAGAAGACCGGCGAGGTAAAGGACGACACCCGGATTACCGCCGCCCTGCCCACTATCAACTACTTGACCGAGCGGGGGGCCAGGGTCATCTTAATGACCCACCTGGGCCGGCCCGAGGGCAAGCCCAATCCGCAGTATTCCCTTCTGCCGGTGGTGGACAGGCTCAAACAATACGTCAAGGGCGAGGTGCTATTCGCCCTGGACTGCGTGGGGGAAGAGGCCAGAAAGGTGGTCGACAGGCTGGGAGACGGCGATATAGCAGTCCTGGAAAACCTGCGGTTCCACGTCCAGGAGGAGAAGAACGACCCGGAGTTCGCCAGGCAGCTGGCCGAATTGGGGGACCTCTATGTCAATGATGCCTTCGGCACAGCCCATCGGGCCCACGCCTCCACCGAAGGAGTGACCAGGCACTTTGGGCAGAATGCGGCAGGGCTCCTAATGGAAAAGGAGATTGACTACCTCTCCGCTGTCCTGGAGTCCCCCGAGAAGCCGTTCGTGGCCATCCTGGGGGGCGCCAAGGTGTCAGACAAAATAGCGGTGATCGAGAATCTGATTCCCAAAGCCGAAGTCATCATGATCGGCGGGGCCATGGCCTATACGTTTCTTCAGGCTCAAGGCCGGGGGGTGGGTTCTTCCCTGGTCGAATCGGACAAGATCGATCTGGCCAGATCCCTGCTGGAAAAGGCCAAGGGCATAGAATTCCTTCTGCCGGTGGATCATGTGGCGGCCGAAAAAAAGGAGGGGCCGCCGGATGCCAAGGGCAAGCCAACGGTTGCCTTCGAGAGCCCCCGGGAGGTAGTCGATATCCCCGAGGGTCTGGCCGGGGTTGACATCGGACCAAGGACCATCGAGCAGTACTCCCGGGCATTGGCAGGGGCTAGGACCATCGTGTGGAATGGGCCGATGGGCATCTTCGAAAACAAGGAATTCGCCCGGGGAACTTTCGCGATAGCCAAGGCGGTGGCCGATTCCGGGGCCAAGTCCATCGTGGGCGGAGGTGACTCAGCCGCGGCGGTTCAGAGGTCCGGGATGGCCGACAGGATATCACATATCTCCACTGGCGGGGGGGCTTCCCTGGAGTTCTTAGAGGGAAAGATCCTGCCCGGAGTGGCCGCCCTGACCGATAAATGAAATGCCAGACAAGGGGGGCGTCCGTTTCGATGCGGACAACAATACAACCTACGACAAGGAGCGACCAATGAGAATCCCCATCATTGCCGGCAACTGGAAGATGCACAAGACCGGGTCCGAAGCCAAGGAGTTAGTAAAGGGAATCGCCGAAAAAATACAAGGTGCTTCAAATGTCCAAACAGTTATTTGTCCGCCCTTCACTGCCATAAGTACGGTGTCTGAAGCCATAAAAGGCACAAATATCGAATTGGGAGCCCAGAACTGTCATTTTGAGGACAAAGGAGCTTTTACCGGCGAGATATCCCCTGTATTTCTGATTGACGCCGGATGCCGTTATGTCATCATCGGCCATTCCGAACGGCGGCAATTTTTTAAGGAAGACGACCGGTTGAGATCGGAAGAGCACACGTCTGAACTCCAGTCACCGAATACGATCT
>CALGNM010000160.1 GCA_937958665.1 uncultured bacterium
AGATCGTATTCGGTGACTGGAGTTCAGACGTGTGCTCTTCCGATCTAGCTGTCCGGACCAGTATCTTGATGTCCATCAGCAGTGACCAATGCTCGATGTAGTATATGTCGTACTTGGTCCGCTCGATGATCGAAGTATCGCCCCGCAGCCCGTTGACTTGGGCCCAGCCGGTGACGCCCGACTTCACCTTGTGCCGGGAGGCGTAGCGCGGCACTTGGGATTTGAATTTATCGACGAAGAATGGCCTCTCCGGACGGGGCCCCACCAGGCTCATCTCCCCCATCAGGACGTTGTAGAACTGGGGCAGCTCATCCAGGCTGTACTTGCGGATGAAGCTGCCGAAGGCCGTGCGGCGGGGGTCCCCCTCTTTGGCCCACACCGGTCCGCTCTGGTCCTCGGCCCCGGCACGCATGGAACGAAACTTGTGCATCATAAAGGTTTTGCCGTCATAGCCCACCCGCTCCTGGGAATACAGTATCGGACCGGGAGAGGTCAGCTTGACCAGCAGGGCCAGCAGCAGCAGCAGGGGGGAAAGCAGCACCAAGGCCGCCAAGGAGCAAACGATGTCGAAACCCCGCTTGATGATCAGATCCCAGTCGGAGATGGGCACCACCCGCAGGTTGATCAGGGGGATATCCCCCAGCTGGGTGACGCTGGTATCGTGGCTGATGATATCCGCCAAGTCCGGCACGAACTTAAGCTCTATCGGGCGGTGTTCCACCGCCCCGACGATGTCAGCCACCTTTCTCTGGTTCTCGGTAGGCAGCACTATGAACAGGGTGTCCAGTTCCTGGCGGTCCACCAGGCCGGACAAGGCCGATGGCTCGGCCAGGGTCTCCGAAGGCAGGCCTACCCTGCTGGTGGTTTGGCAATATCCCTCTATCCCCACCAGGCTGGCTACCTGGTAGCCATATTGGGGATTGCCAATCAGGTGCTTCAATATCCTTTCGGCCGTCTCCCCGTTCCCGATCAGGGCTGCCTTCTTCACCCCCAGCCCGTACCGCGTCATAAGGTAGCGATAGATAGCCACCGCCGCCGAGCGCTCCAGGGATAGCAGCAGAAAGGCGGTTAGGGTGGCCAGACCCAACACCAAGCGTGACCAGACCACCTCCCGGTAGAAGAAAGAAAAGGCCAGGATAGCCACCAACCCCACCACCGTACCCTTGGCCACCCGGTAGATCTCCTCATCCCGGGCCAGCACCTGGCGGCTCTCGTATAGACCCACCATCCAAAAGATCAGGACCCACAGCAGGGCCACCACTATCGAGGCGATGAAATATGGCTCCAGCGGGGGGATACCCTTGGTGGTGGACATCAGTCCCGAATGAAAGCGGAACCAATAGGAGAAAAGGAATGAAGCGCTGATGACCAGGGCATCAGTAATGATCAGGATGCCCGAAAACGTTATCTGCCCCTTGCGGTTCAGCATCCGGTGGTTCCCCTATCGATCAAACAATGAGCTGAAGACTTCATCTACCTTGATCTCCTGCATGCATTTGGGGTCTCGGCATTTTGACTCGAACCCCAGACTGATGCACGGCGAACATGGAAAGGAGTGATAGATTGCGTTTGCCCCCGGACCATTCGCACCCCACCTTTCAGGGCTGGTAGGGCCGTGGAGCGATACCACTTTGGCCCCCACCGCCGATCCCAGATGCATAACCCCGGTGTCAACCGTCACCAGCCGGCCGGACTTCATGATCGCCCAGGCCGTTTGATTGAGGTTGTAACTTCCCGCCCTTGAAAGCGCCTGATCACCGATTCTAGCGGCCAGCCTGTCCGCCGCCTCGGCATCGTCACATCCCCCGGTTATCATTATACGACGGCCCGTTCCAACTATCTTCTTGCCCAACGCCACCCAGTTTTCCTCGGGCCACTCCTTTAGCCTCCTCAATGCTCCTCCGGGGAAAGGGTGCAACACCACCGTTCCTTGCAGGTCTTCTTCAGCTACCGGGGCCACCCCGGCCGGATCCGGACTGAACGAAGGATGAGGCATGCCTCCCCTTATTCCTGCCGCTGCCAAGAGGTTCCGGTAGTTATCCAGTTCGTGGATGCTCGACGAGTGTTCCACCACCGCATCGTAAACATAATGACGGTGCATGCCGTTTGTTTTGAAGCCGACCTTGTACCTTGCGGCGGCAAAAAAACTGATGAGACCGTTCAGTCTGGCCCAGGGAGCAAAATCCAGGACCAGGTCGAACCGGCCAAGGGCCTTCAATTTGGCAAAAGAACTCCAGGGGCGCTTCAAATCGAAAACGTATATCTGGTCAACACCGCCGAGCCCCCTGACCGCCTGAACATTGCTAAAAGTGCAGATAAAGGTCACCTTCGACTTTGGCTTTTGTTTCTTGATCAGGCTAACCGCCGAACCCACCAGCAGAGCATCTCCAAATGCTCCGGTCTTGATGACCAGCACCTTGAGGTCATCAGGTGATGGGACATCATATTTCCGGCGGCGCGAAAAGGCCCCCAACAGGATAAGCAGGACCGGACCAAGCTGCTTGTCGATAAATTTTAATATTATATTGTTTCGTTCGCGCATGATTGACGTTATATATGGTCAATACTCGATGTCTACTCTTTTCCTGGCCACGATGAATAAATTACCTATGTGAATTTGTTTGAATGATATTGCATAGATTATTGCAGCCAAGAATGCCCACAAATATTTTATTGCGGACATAACGACACTTTTGCTGCCGGAGACACTGTGCACCGGCCGCAGATGCACAAACTCGCTCACTTCCAATCCGTTTCTTGTCAACACACAAGATATGGTCTTGGCCGAGTAGATGTTGACATGGTCCTTGGCCTCAAGATAATGAACCCCGGGATTCATACCTTTCAGCAGTTTCTTTAGCCTTGCCTTCGGCAACTGAACGTTGACATTGGGAGTATGCAGGAACAGAATACCGCCGGGCTTCAACAGGGGTATTATTGCTTTGATCAATTGATCGGGATCTGGTATGTGCTCGATGACATCCCATAATGTCACAATGTCGAAGGAATTGGGTTGGAAGCCGGCCTCTTCCAGTTTTCCGGCGCAAACGTTGGTCAAGCCCAGTTTGTGTGTCGCGTAATCAACCGCCTTTCCCGAAATTTCCGAGCCCCAGGCATCCCAATCAGGATAACCCTGCATGTATTTTACAAAGAAGCCCAGACCGCATCCCACGTCCAGCAGTTTGCCGGCCTCGTTGGCAATAAAACGCCTGCAGAAATCATGATACATTCCGCGATGGGCTTCGTCCCACCAAAATTGATCCTGTCCTTCCAAAGCTTGTTGGTCGAAGTATCCATCATAATGCTGGTCTGCTTGGTAGGAAGAATATACGTGGCCGCAACCTTCACACTTCAATATATCCACGCCGAATTCGTTGAACACCCTCTTGGACTTCTGGCCACCGCAAATAATGCAGTATGGCCGTATATTATTCATCTGATTTTGCATTACCGCTTGAATTCGGTTAGGCTTTGGTAAACATCCAAACATTGTTCGGCGGCGACCTCCCAGCGATAGGAACTGGCAACAACCTTCCCCCTATTTATGCTTTCTTCCCTCCAGGCCTTATCGGACACCGCCCTCTCAATGCAGGAGAGATCGGAAGAGCACACGTCTGAACTCCAGTCACCGAATACGACCTCGT
>CALGNM010000161.1 GCA_937958665.1 uncultured bacterium
ATCGTATTCGGTGACTGGAGTTCAGACGTGTGCTCTTCCGATCTGGCGGCCAGGAATATGGCCGATCCGGCCAGCAGCGAGGTCCGGTAGGCAACGAAGGAGTTGACCCCGGGGATCAGCCCAATCGCGGCTGGCAGGGCCCCGGCCGCCAGGTTGCCCATCACCCCGGCCAACAGCATCACCGCGAAGGAGGCCGAGAACAGATGGGTCCGCTCCTCCTCCCGGCTGTTCTCCATCATGAACGGAGCGGTGGACAGGGAATAGATGGTGGAGGCTATCCCTCCCAGAAAGCTTAGGGCCAAAAGCCCGGGGCCGTTGACCGTCAAGGCCCTTAGGGCGGCCAGCAGGGCCCCGGCCGAGACCCCGATGGCCATGGCCCTCCGGCGTCCCAGGCGGTCGGACAGAAGTCCGGCCGGGATGGCGCTGGCCACCAGGGCCAGACCGCTCAAAGACAGGATGGTTCCGATGATCCCCTCCTGCAGGCCGCCCTCGGTCAGGTAGAGGTTGAACAGCACCCCGTAAAACGACATCCCCACCGAGACCAGGAAGTTGGCCAGCAGGTAAAGCCGGGCGTTGCGGGAGAATCCCGCCGCCACCCTTAGATATCCGGCGACCGGGTTCTGGCCCGGCAGCAGTCTGTTGCCCATATATACTCTTCAGGGCCTCGTTTTATTCCAAGCCGCTATCCTCTGGCTGATCAAAGCCTCCAGCTCCGACCGGCCCCGCCCGTGGCGGGCCGAGACCAGTACCGCCCCGTTATAGTTCCTTTCCAGCTCGGCCAAGGTAATGGGATCCAGCAGGTCGGACTTGTTGAACACCAATAGGCGCGGGCCAGAGGCCTTGATCTCTTTGAGAACCTCCTCCACGGTGGCAATCTCCCGGTCGAATAGCGGGTGGGGTGAGTCCACCACATGCAGCAACAGATCGGCCCGGATCACCTCCTCCAGGGTGCTCTTAAAGGAGGCCACCAGCTGATGGGGCAAGCGGCGGATGAAGCCCACCGTATCCGACAGGACGAACCTCTCACCGGTCCTTAAAACCACCGAACGGGTGGTGGCATCCAATGTGGCAAACAGCCGGTCCTCGGTCCGGACCCCGGCTTTGGACAGCAGGTTCATCAGGGTGGATTTTCCGGCATTGGTGTAGCCCACCAGCGAAACCTTGAAAATGTCCCGGCGCGATTTTCCCTGGGTCCTCCTCTGTTGCTCGATCCTCTTCAGGTCCTGCCTGAGCCGGGCGATGCGCTGTCTGATCTTGCGGCGGTCCAGCTCCAGCTGTTTCTCGCCCGGCCCCCTGGTGCCAATGCCGGCCCCGGGGTCGGTCATCTCCAGGCCGGCCCCCACCAGCCGGGAAAAGCGGTACTGCAGCTGGGCCAGTTCCACCTGGATCTTAGATTCGGCGCTGCGGGCCCGCAGGGCGAAGATATCCATGATCAGCTCGGCCCGGTCCAGCACCCGGCAGCCCAGCGTCTCCCGGAGCTTGACAGCCTGGCTGGGGGTCAGCCCGTGGTCGAATATCACCAGGTCGGCCCGGCTGTCGGCCACTGCGGTGGCCAGTTCCTCGGCCTTGCCCCGGCCGATGAAAAAGGCCGGATCGGGGCGGGCCCGGCGCTGGACCACCTGGTCGATGACCAGGGCCCCGGCCGTCTCGGTCAGCCGGGCAAGCTCCTTGAGGGATTCCTCCTCATCGAACAGGCTTTCCCGGTCCAGCACCGTCCCAACCAATATGGCCCTCTGCCTCATCCGTTTTCCTTTCCATAGCCAAGAGGCCCCCGTCCGATGGCGGCTGTCCCCCACCGGTGGTACGGAGGCCTCTGTCGTATCTTACTTATTTGGCCCCCTGGGCTTCCTGTTGCTTCAACTCCTCCTGGATCCGCCTGGTCAGCTCGGGCAGCATCCCGGCCTCCACCATCTTGTCGAACACCTCCAGGGCCCGGTCGTAATGGGCCAGGGCCTCCTGGTTGGCATAGGCCTTCTTGGCCTTGTCGCCGGCCTCCACCGAGTAGAAGAAGGCCGGTTCCCAGTTCTGGGCCCGATAGTAGTGGTGGGACAGCAATTCCAGCACATCCTCGATCTTCTCCTGGTTGACCGACTCTATCCGGTCGGCGATGTTGTTGTGCAGCTCCCGGCGGCGGCTGAAAGGCAGGCTGTCATAGGCCACCTCCTGGGTCATGATGTGCTTGAAGTAATAGCTGCCCTCCTTTTCGGTCAGCACCAGATCCAGGCTCCGCAGGCTGTTGAGGTGGGAGTCGGTGTCCACCTTCTTGGGGAAGATGTCCCGTAGCAGGCCGTGATCGAACTCCCGGCCGATGACCGACGAGATCTGCAGCACCTCCCGGGTCTCGGGCGGCAGGCGGTCGATACGGCTCATGATCACCCCCTGAACGGTGTCGGGGATGTTGATATGGGATACGTCGGCCCCGGATATCTGCCATCGGCCATCCTGCTCGGTGACGACCTTCTGCTCGATCAGCGATTTGACCACCTCCTCCACGAAGAAGGGGTTGCCCTGGGACTTCTTCAGGATCAGCTGCTCCAGTTCCTCCGGCATCCCCTCTATGTCCAGCATGGTCTTGACCAGCTCCAGGCTCTCCTCCCGGCTGAGCTCCTTGAGGTTCAGCTGGCTATGGTACTCCTTGGAGGCGAACTCGTGCTTGGCCTCGATGGGACGATAGGCCAGACAGATCACTATCGGCTTATCTCCTATGTTGCGGGCCACGTAGTTAAGCAGTGCCAGCGAGGCCCCGTCGGCCCAATGCAGGTCCTCGACGATCAGCAGCAACGGCTCCTGGGCCGCCCCCCAACCGAAGATGTCCAGCACCAGATCGAACAACCGCTGCTGGCGGAGCTTGGCATCCAGGGACTTGGTCAGGTCGCTCTCCGCCATCGGCACCGCCACCACCTCGCCCACGATGGGGGCCCAGTCCCGGAGGGCCGGATCGATCACCTCCAACATCTGGTGGATACGTTCGGTCTTCTGCTCAACGGTATCGGTGTCCCGGATGCCCAGGTACGATTTCAGCAGGTCGGACCAGGGCAGATATGAGATGGCCGAGCCGTAGGACTGGCAGTTGCCCACGAAGAAGGAGTAGCCCCGTTCGGTCCAGTTATGGGTCAGCTCCCGGGTCAGCCGCGATTTCCCGATGCCGGCCTCGCCCACGATTGAGATCACCTGGCCCTGACCGGCGATGCCCTTCTCCACGATGGAGTTCAGCAGGTCCCGCTCCTTCTGCCGGCCCACCATGGCCTTGGACTCGGACATCCACTTGGAGAAGATGTCGTCCCCCTTGGCTCTGGCCCCCACCTGGTAGACGGCAATGGGGTGCTTCTTGCCCTTGAACTCCCTCTCCCCCAGGCCTTGGAAGGAGAATTTTTCCGCGGTCTTCCGCTGGATGGCGGCGGTGGCCAGCAGCTGGTTCTCCTTGGCGGTGGCCATCAGCCGGGCAGCCAGGTTGACCTCGTCGCCCATCACCGTGAACTCCCGGCGCAGGGCCGATCCGACCGTCCCGGCGAAGACGTATCCCCCGTTGATACCGAAACGCTGTTTTACCCCCCCGTATCCAAACTCCTCATGTCCCAGCATCTCCAGCCCGCACAGCAGGGCCCGTTCCTCATCGTTCTCATGGGCCAGGTGAGCCCCAAACAGCACCAGCACCTTGTGGCCCTGGGAGCTGAAGTCCACCTTGTTGATCAACCCACCGTATTTCTCCACAACCTCCTGCAGCACCGCGATGTAATTCTGGGCCTTGGAGACTGCCTGGGAGTCCTGTTCGAAATCCAGCCCCCACATGTTCAGAAACAGCATGGTCACCCGGCGGTGCTCGCCGGTCACCCCGCCCGATTTGGGATCGTTCAATATCCTCTGCCACAGCCAGGTTGAAATGTAGGGCCTTAACTCCTCCAGCCGCGCCACTGCCGGTTCCGGCTCCAGCTGGGCCTCGCTGCCGGTGGCTATCTGGTCCGGACGCTGGTTCATTCCGATCAGGCGGAAGGCCCCGTGCTCGGCCGGCATGGTGGCGGCCGCTCCACCCGCCCGACGATACAGCTCCGGGCTGATCAGCACCTCGGCCTGGGAGGAGATGTCCTCAAGCTGTGAGGCATAGTTGGTAGACTGACCGGCCATAAAATAACCCAACCCCTTCTCCCGGTGCCCCACACTGAAGATCCGGGCTGGCCCATGATGCAATGCCAGGTGCAGGCTGATGGGGAAGTTGCCGGCCGAGGTCTTGATCTCGGTGAAGTTTTTAACGAACTGCTCCATCTCGTGGGCTGACTGCAGGGCCCGCAGGTGGCAGGGAGAACCCTCCCCGGCAATCGGCTCAAAGGCGGCGCTGAAGGCGTCACCCCCGAAATAAACCACCTCCCCGCCGTAGTTGCGAACAATCTTGATCAGGGGGGCAAAGTAGCTGTTGATGATGCCGGTCACCTCCTCGGCCCCCTCCCGTCCGATGCGGGACAGACGCTCGGACAGGGAGGTGAACCCGGTAACATCGGCCAGCAGCAGGGTCTGTTCCACCAAAACCCCCTGGGAAAGATCCTTGCCGTGCCTGACCACCCCGCCCGGGACGTACGATGAAAGCACCCGGTGCAGTTCGTTTAGCTGGCGGACGGCTTGGTCCCGCTGGGCCGGGGCAAGCTTTCCCTCCGCCAGGGCGGCGGCCAGCTCCTCGTTCAGGTAGCGGCTGCAGGTTCTCTTATCCAAGGCCATAGTCCCCCCGTTTATTTTATGTTATTGACTAGCACTATTCCACCGTCACGCTCTTGGCCAGGTTCCGGGGCTGGTCAACGTTGCATCCCCTCAGCACGGCTATATGATAGGCCAGCAGCTGCAGGGGGATGCTGTTGACGATCGGCCCAAAATAGCTGAAGGTTCGGGGGACCCGGATCACGAACTCAGCCAGGCTCTCGATCTGGTCGTCGTCCTCGTTGGCGATGGCGATCACCCTCCCCTTGCGCGAGCGCACCTCCTGGATATTGCTGACCACCTTGTCGTACAGGGCATCCTTGGGTACAATGAAGACCACCGGCATGTTCCGGTCGATCAGAGCGATGGGTCCGTGCTTCATCTCGGCCGCCGGGTAGCCTTCGGCGTGGATGTAGGATATCTCCTTCAATTTGAGGGCCCCTTCCAGGGCGGTGGGGAAATTGCTGCCCCGGCCCAGGTACAGGAAGTTGCCGGCGGCCCTGAATTCCTGGGCAATTCCCCTGATCCGGTCATTCAGCTGCAGAACCGCGCGAACCTTCTCCGGGATGGCGGCCAGGTCCCGGGCGATGGCCGACAGGGTCTGGCGCGGCAGGCCCCGGTTCTTGGCCAGCAACAGGGCGATCTGGGACAGCACCGAGATCTGGGAGGTGAAGGCTTTGGTGGAGGCCACCCCGATCTCCGGCCCGGCGTGGATGTAGACCCCGGCATCGGTCTCCCGGGCGATGGTGCTGCCCACCACGTTGACGATGCCCAGCACCGGAGCTCCCCTGGACTTGGCCTCCCGCAGGGCGGCCAGAGTATCGGCGGTCTCGCCGCTCTGGCTGATGACTAACACCACCTCGTCGGGACGGACGATCGGGTTGCGGAACCGGAATTCCGAGGCATAGTCCACCTCCACCGGCACCCGCCCCAGCTGTTCGATCAGGTACTTGCCAGCCAGGGCGGCATGCCAGGAGGTCCCGCAGGAGGTGATGATTATCCGGCGGGCCCCCAGCAGTTTGTCCATCACCGGCAGCAGCCCCCCCAGCCGGACATCGCCCTGGTCGGCCAGCAGCCTTCCCCGCATGGAGTTCTCCAACGAGGTTGGCTGTTCGTTTATCTCCTTGAGCATGAAGTGGGGGTAGCCGCCCCGTTCGATCTCCTCCAAAGAGAAGGTTATCTCCTCCACCTGCTTGACCACCTGTTTGTCATGGATGGTCTTGATGCACAGGGAATCCGAGGTGACCAAGGCCATCTCGTCATCGTTTAGGTATATCACCTGGCGGGTGTGCTCCACCAGGGCCGCGGCATCCGAGGCAATAAAGTGCTCGCCATCGCCCACCCCGATCACCAGGGGGCTGCCCCGCCGGGCGGCTATTATCCGGCCCGGCTCCCGAGGCGATATCACGCAGATGCCGAAGGTGCCCTGCACCTCCAGTAGGGCGAAGCGGACCGCCGAAAACAGCTCCCCGGTCCTCTTGTACATCTCCTCTATCAGGTGGACCAGCACCTCGGTGTCAGTGGCGGTCTTGATCTGATGGCCGTCCTGAACCAGCTTTTTCTTGAGGGTGGCGTAATTCTCGATGATGCCGTTATGGATGATGGCTATCTCGCCCCGGCAGTCCAGATGGGGATGGGCGTTCAGGTCGTCCGGCTCGCCGTGGGTGGCCCAGCGGGTGTGCCCGATTGCCAGGCTGGACTCCAGACCCTTGCCGGCGATCAGCGCCTCCAGGTCGGCCACCTTCCCGGCCCTTTTCTCCACCACCAGCTGGCCCTGGCTGATCATGGCCAGCCCGGCCGAGTCGTAGCCCCGGTACTCCAAACGCTTGAGCCCCTCGATGATCAGGGGTATGCAGTTCCTATTCCCGGCGTAGCCGACTATCCCGCACATAGAGACATAACCCTATATTTGAATCTATTCTTGGTATACCTTGAGTTTGAAGGAAAAGAGCATGTCGTTAATCTTAAGCTCCAACTCCATGTTGCCCTTGACGAAGCTGCCGGAGCCGTAGCCCGGCTCTGAAGATTTCAAATCGCCCTGCCACCCGTTCTCGGCCAAGATTCTCTTGTAGTGTTCCACCAAGGAGGATTTGTCGCCGTAGGATACTTTCTCGATCCGGTAGAAAAGAAAGCTTCTGGTGCCCTTTTCCCCACCGGAAACGGTTCCATCGCCCACATTGATGTCACTAGCGGTGAAGCCATCGGGTAAAGCCAATTCCTGGGGATATCCCTCTGGCAGTCGAGTCTCCTGGGTCATCGGCTGGCCTGTTGAGGTTTCGTTTTTCTCCGATTTTGGGCCGCAAGAAATGGTCATGACTGCAGCAGCCAATATCGCCATTATTCTGAACATCATAATTCCTTCCTTTTGATGTTGAATTGTTTCCACCAGTAGGGCTTCTGCATAGCTTTGCTGAACTATGCGGGCCTATAAAGATTTTCCGACTCCTTCACCAGCTGCCGGGCCCGCCGGGATTCCTTGGCTTCGGTAATCACCCGTACAATTGGTTCGGTGCCCGAAGCTCTGATATGAAGCCAAGCGTCAGGCCAAGCGAACTTGAGGCCGTCCCGGGAGTCGACCAGAAATTCGGCGAACCGCTTTCCCGCCTTCTTCAAGAACTGACCGGGATCCCTGACCGACAAGGTGGCCTTGACCATATGGTATCTGGGCAGGCCCTCCACTATCTGCGACAGGGAACAACGCCCCTCGGCCATCATCTGCAGTATCAGGGCCAGGCCGGCGGAAGCATCCCGGGCATAGTTCAGTTCCGGAATGATGATCCCTCCGTTGCCCTCACCCCCGATCAACGCTCCATACCTTTTCATGGCGGCCACCACATTAGCCTCGCCCACCGGAGTGCGAATGACCTTGGTGCCGGCCTGCCCGGCGATATCGTCGATCATCCGGCTGGTGGACAGATTGGTGACTGCCTTGGTCCGGGAACGGGCGAACATAAACCCGGCCGCCAAGGCCAGCGAATATTCCTCGCCTATCGCCTTTCCCTGGTCGGACACCAGCGACAGCCGGTCTACATCGGCATCGGTGGCAAATCCGACATCGGCCCGGTGTCGGATCACCGCCCTCTCCAGCTCCTTCAGATTCTTTGCCAATGGCTCGATGGGGCGGGAGAACTTTCCGCTTGCTTCCTGATGCAGATGCACCGTCTGGCAACCCAGTTTTTTCAGCAGCAAGTCGAAGATCGGACCGCCGGCCCCATGGCAGGTGTCGGTCACCACCCTGAATTTTCTCTGCCTGATGGCCGGGATATCGAGAAAAGAAAGCTTTAGTATCCGTTCGACGTGATCGGCAACGGCTTCGCCGTATTCCCGGCCACCGCCCAGACGATCAAACCCTTTGCAGTGCGATGCGTCCGAGCTGTAAATTGATAAAAGTTTCCGGCCTTGGGCCCGGTCCAGAAACAACCCCTGCCCGGAGACGAATTTTAAGGCATTCCACTGAGGCGGGTTATGACTGGCGGTAACGGCTATGCCACCTTTGGCCTTCAGCAACTTGACCATCAACTGGACGGTGGGAGTGGGAACGATGCCAATCTTGATGACATTACACCCTACCGAGCGAAGCCCAACCTCGGCCGCCAGCTCGATAACCGGCCCGGACAGACGGGAATCCCGTCCCAGCACCACATACCCGACCCCAGCCAAGCGGCCAAAGGCCGCCGCGAATTTCATGGCCACCTCGGGGGTCAGGCTGGATCCGACAACCCCCCTGACTCCGGCCACGCTGATCATCAGTTTATCGTTAGTGGACAAAGATGCCATTCCCGAAGTTAATAGATTACCGGCTGTAATGGATACCCAGCACTTAGCAGATGGTGAGTCTATATTGTATAAAAATAATTCACCCCGACTCTACGGGCATGGAGCCGCTGACCGGAATCGAACCGGTGACCTACGCATTACGAGTGCGTCGCTCTACCAACTGAGCTACAGCGGCATCTCTATATGGTTTAATAATATACCGAGGTTGCTGATTTGGCGGAAATACCCTTGGTGTCAGTTTGGTGTCATATTCCGAAACATCCCCATCACGAACCAACTTTTCCAAAACAGCTACCGCCCGTTGTTTGCTTTCCGGGGCCGAATGAGCATAACGCATAGTGGTAGTTATTGACTGATGTCCTAACAAATCCTTCACAGTTACCAAATCCACTCCCGCCTTGACCAAATTGGAACTGAAGGTATGCCTTAACGAATGAAATTTCAAATGCGGGATGCCTGCTCTCTTAATGGCCTTATTAAAAGCTGTCTTTATGCTGGCAACGGGAAGATTTGATCTGTCAAAAACAAAGACATACTCGGAATTCGATTTTGCCTTTATCCCCGATAGCAATTCCATCATTACAGAATTAATAGGAATCTTTCTCGTTCGATTATTCTTGGTATTAATTAGCGTAATGCCCTTTTGTTCAAGGTCGATATTCGACCACTTCAAGGTCAAAATCTCATTCAATCTCATCCCGGTATGCAAAGCAGTCAATACTATTGAATATACATGGCCATTGCAGGCCCTCAACAGTTTGCCAACCTCTTCATCGTTTAATATTCTGTCCTGAACATTATCCACCCGCAAAAACCGAATATTCTTATACGGACTGACCACCAGAATCTCCCATTTGACAGCGGTATTTAGCAAATGTCGTAAAGTTGACAAATCGCGATTAGTGGTAGCCGGTTTGACCTCCTTGCTTCGTTGAGCCTTATATTCCTCAATTACTCTGGCCGTAATGGCATTCAAATAATATTTGCCCAAATGCGGAAGCATGCTGTTCAATGCCACCTGGTCCCTCAACCAGGACTTTTTCTCCACTTTGGCATATTCCATGTAAGTTTTAGCAAATTCGCTAAAGTGTATCTTGCCGGCTTTCTTCATCTGATAGCGGCCCTGAAGAATCTCTGTCTTTCTGACAGCCAGAGCATTTTCAGCCATCCTTTTACTGGTCCCGACACACTCCCTAACCCTTTTGCCCTGATAGGTGTAATCGATAAACCATTTGCCGCGTTTTTGGAATAGACCCATAACGAACCTCCTTCATTTATAAGATGATAACAGGAGGCTTTTGAACTCCCAATAAGGGCTTAGACAGATTACATATAGACGAGATATGTTAACATGCAACAAGCTCAATTGTCAATAATTATATCTCATAATTAACCCTAATCCCGCCATTATGACCAGTCAAATTCAAAAACCTCTGTTAACATCTATTATTTTAGTTTGTCAGTTTTACCTGACGTTAATTGGTTCCACCTTTTGCCCATCCAGCCAGGCTCGAATATCCTTAGGATCGAACATCAGTCTGCCATTAACTTTGATGAACGGAATCTTTTTTTGGTGTACCCAGCAATAGATGGAACCTACGGGTATTCCTATTACTTCTGACACCTGTTTGATATTCCATAACAATAAACTGTGATTTACTAATCCTTGCATTACACAAATCCTTTGGGGTGGGCCGAGTCACCCCAGCCCATCCATTATAATAGTTTTTATTTTGGCCCTTCCAAGCCGATTATTTTCTGTATGGTTTCTTTCCAACGTATCTGTGAATCACCTTTTAACCTCTGGTATATGATCTCCAAGTTGGCTTTGGAGTGCCAGGCATCAAGTTGTTTTACCCTGGCTTTGGTTTCTGCGTCTTTATAGCCGTTGCAGGATACCCTCTGCATCATCATTTTGCCCTTGCCTATCCAGATGACATCTGTTACATATGGCTTGACCATCTGTAGAATACCATCCGGGACCTCGTCCAACAACGGCTCGGAAATGACGCTGGTTTTATATCCCAGATCATGCGCCAGTTTAAGGCACTCTACCCTTTCCGGTATACTTGGGGCCTTGCGTTCCCAGAATTCCCGCACCTTATCATCCACAGTTCCAATAGTGAATAGGAATGTCAGCTTGTCCTTATGATCAGGGAATGCCTGGCAGATGGCCCGGATACATATCAGGTTGGGCTTCGAAATTACAGTCACATGCGGATATACTGCCAGAAGTTTGCCGATAAAGAAAAGATGCGACTCCAAGTGCTCCGGGGTTATGTCGTGGGTATTGGGATAAATCGCAGTATCCCCCTTGCGATCTATCAAAATGTCCAACTTTTCGGGATCTATCACTGTTACCCCAATGTCAGCTGGCTTCAAACCTCTGGCCCAAATGCAGATGGATGTATTGAAGCAATATCTGCATTCATAATCGCAACCATGGGCAGTTATATTGAGTTTATCCTCGGCCAATTCGTTGAAGCCGGACAAGCGTTTTGGTTTTTTCATTGTTCTTCTCCTATATTGTTTATTTTGAGATCGGAAGAGCACACGTCTGAACTCCAGTCACCGAATACGATC
>CALGNM010000162.1 GCA_937958665.1 uncultured bacterium
ACCGAGATCTACACTCTTTCCCTACACGACGCTCTTCCGATCTGGATGCCGATCGGCTGGAGGTCAGGGTCTATGATCGCGGAGGGGGCATGCTGCAAAGCATAAGATTGGAAGCCCCGGACGGGCAGTTTCGTCCCAATTGTCTGGCCGCCGAACCTTCGCTGAACCTGATGGCGGCGGGCGATCCCGGCCGGGGGATGGTAGTGGTCTACAATCTGTACGGGGCCATTCAGGGTACTATCCAGATCCAACCCGGCGGCCACCGCCAGGCTCTGTCGCTTGATTACCTGGGGAGGCTGTGGGTCTGCCGGCCCCAGGCTGGTGCGGTATCCATCTATGGCCTCAGGGGCGGGAGCTGGGCCCTGCTCCAGGAGCTGCCGCTCGACCGCCCTTATGCGGTGGCCATGAGCCCCTTCGGCAGCGGGATTGTGGCCGAGCCGGGACGGCTTTCTTTCGTCAGATTCTGAGGATTGATGCGCTCGTCCTTGATTTTCATCATTTTGACCGTCCTGGCCGTTATAGGCACTTGGACAAACCCCGTCCAGTCGGCTGAAACCATTATAACAGGCGAACCCGGCGTCAACCAATACCGCCTGGGCTCGCCCTTTGTTTTATCCGGCAGCGACAGCCTCGCCCTGAACGGCCGTCCCTTAGCCAGGGATGCGGATTATGCCATCGACTACAACCGGGGATTGCTGTATTTCGCTTTTGGCCTATCTCCGGGCGACACCGTCCGGGCCTTCTATCGCCCCCTGGGCATCGATCTGCCGGAGTACTACCAGTATCTTCCCTTGCTGTCGGATAGCGTTCCCAGAAACGCCCCGGACCGTCCGACTGATGCCATTCAAACGATCCCTGCCCACTCTGTTCCGAATGCCGGAATCCCGGCTGAAAGCCAACTGAGGCTGGGCGGCAGTAAATCGGTGGCCATCAGCCTGGGGAGCGGCCGGGACCTGTCGCTGGATCAGTCCCTTGACGTCCGGGTCAACGGAAGGCTGAGTCCTGACCTGGAGGTTAATGCCATGCTGTCGGACCGGGGTATCCCGGCCGGGGGCGGCACCCAGGAGCTGAGCCAGATCGACAAGGTCTACATTCAGGCCGCCGCCCGTCACTGGAAGGCCACGGTGGGCGATTTCGACCTGGCTTACGAAAGCCAGCGCCTGCTGGCTCTACGCCGTCAGCTGCAGGGCCTGGATTTGGCGGCTTTCGGCAACAGCGGCGCCGCCGGGCTGGCGGTATCCAGTTCCCGAGGCAAACCTGCCATCTGCCGCTTCTCCGGCCGGGACGGGGTTCAGGGACCCTACCAGCTGTCTGTTCCGGAGGTTAAGGGGGCTTTCACCGTGCTTTCCAGCTCCGACCGGGTCTGGCTGGACGGCCAGTTACTGCAACGGGGCAGCGACCGGGATTATATAATTGATTACCAGAGAGCCCAGCTGACCTTCAGCCCCCGCCGGCAGATAAGCCGGGACTCCCGGATAATGGTAGAGTTCGAATATACCGGCGAAAGCTTCTTCCGCAGTCTGTACCTGGCCAGCGGCCAGCTTAAGGTCGGGCCTCGTCTGACCCTCGATGCCGCCTATTTTTCGGAGGGGGACGACCCCGCCCAGCCCAGCTTGGGGGATCTCAACGACCAGTGGCGGTCGGTGCTGGAGGCTGCCGGGGACGATACCTCCTTGCTGTGGTCTGACGGAGGCAATCCGGCCGACAGCAACCGGGGCGACTATAACCTGGCGGACACGATCTATATATTCGCCGGGCGGGGCCTGGGCACCCATCAGGTGGAATTCACCTGGAGGGGGACCGGACAGGGCGATTATCTTTACAGCAGCACTTTGGGGGGCTTCGTCTATGCCGGGCCGGGGCTGGGAGACTATGTCGCCCGAAAGAGGTACGCCCGGCCCCAGTCTTTGCGCGCCCTGGGTCTGCAGGTCAGCGGACGGTGGGAGGGCGGGCAGATAACCATCGCCGGGTCCGGCAGCAGCCAGGACCTGAACCTGCTCTCCGGGCTGGACGACCAGGACAACCAAGGGGGGGGGCTGGCCTACAGCTTATCATGGAAACGGGACTTGCTGGGCTGGGGCGGCTTTGACCTGGCCGGGCGGGGGGTGGAATACGGGCGCCATTTCAGGCCGGCCTTGGCCGAGCCCGAATCCGATTTTGATGGCCGCTGGGGGCTGGCCGGTTGGGGTGGACTTAAACCCTACGATCCAGCCAATGGACAGCGCTCTCGGGAATATTCAGTGGGCTACCGCCCCCGTCCATTCATCAAGCTGGGTGCAGGGTGGGGGCGGCTATCCATCAGGGATGGATTGTGGCTGAGGAAGTACAGCGCTACCGCCGAGTTGATCCCCCATTCCGACCTCAAAATCGGCTACCAGTATCGTCTTTCACGGATAGGCCGGGCCTGGGAAGAGGCCAGCATCAGCGATGCCTTGCGCCGGGAGCACCGGGGGCAGGCCGAATTGGTCCGGGGTGGATACAGCTATCAGGCCGGGATAGCCGGGGCCCAGGACATCTTTAACCGTATGGTGAAGGCCGACAGCGGAGCAGCCTTTGGCGAGGGATTCGTCGGCTTTGCCCGCCGGCCGGGAAGGTGGGGGTGGGGCAGCCGATATCAGAGGAGAGAGGATTTTGACCGGGACAGCCTGGGTGACATTTGGCGCGGCAGCTTCTTTACCGATAAACTATCAAGCTATATAACACTAAAAACAGCAACAGGATTGGATGTATCATTAAACCATAGCTATAATTACCGGGGGAATCGGACATCTGCCCGGGAACCGGGATTGAGGACCAATCTGGCAGTTGCCAAGGCTGATTATTCGGGATGGGGCAATGCATTGCGAACCGGCTTGGATTACAGCCTTAACTCGACCGAGGCTCGTCCAATCCGGGAGATCTACATCAAGGTGGCCGATCGGGCCGGTGATTTCAGTTACGACAGCCTGTCGGGAGCCTTCTATCCGGATACCGCCGGCAATTATCTTAAGCAGCTGCTGGAGGACGGGCCGGCCAGCCGGGCCGGGGAGGTTGGCATCCGCAGCTATCTGCAGATAGATCCTGGAGCCGGTGGTGGCGGAAGGTGGTGGCGGGGCCTGCGGCTGGACCTCACCGGGTGGTCATCGGTCAAATCAATGGCTCCCCTCAGTCCCCGTCTGCTGACGGCCCTGCCCTCGTCGGATGACGATTCCTTGGAAATCACCAGCAGCACCGATCTCTCGGGTGACGCCTTTTATCAGGCTCCTTCCGGATGGAGCCTGAGAGGAACGTCCCGTTGGCGGCGGGAACGGGACAACCAATCATTGTACAGTTCGCTGGTGCGCTACAGCCAGGAAAACCGCGGCCAGTTCGGCCATCCCGTCGGCGGAATCAACCGGGTGGTTTGGACCCTGGCCCGGAACTGGTCGGAGAGCATCGGCCGGCTGACCGGCCTTGAGAGCGGCACCAGACTGGAGACCGCCGGAGGCGAGTTCACCTCCAGCCTCAGCCGGCGGCTGGATGTCATCCTGGGGTTGGAGGCGGCCCGGGAGATGGTGTTTCGAAGGGGCCTGATGGTTCCGGAGGTCCATTACCGTCACTGGAAACTGTCATCGGGGGCGGTGAGAAAACTGGGTTTGGCGGGCCAGCTGCGGGGCGAGGCAGGCCTGGAGCGCCGCACGGCCGACCGGGGGCCGCAGGATATTGCTCCAGAGTTCCGCTACACCAGGCCATTGGGCTGGATCCGGACCTGGCGGGCGGTCTGTGATTACCGGGTCACCACCGTCATCAGCCTGTCGGCTTCCTACGATGGTCGCCGGGAGGACGGTTCTAAAGCTATGCATAACGGGCGCATGGAGGTCAGGGCCTATTTCTAGCCGGTTGATCCAAATATCATGCCTGTTGCTCCTGATGGGCCGGCTAGTCTCGGATGCCCAGGATCGCCCCCGGGAGGCAAGCGTTGCAGTCAGCCCTGGGCTCAATGTAGCAGGGGTATCGCTGAGGGGCAATAGCCTGTTGGGTGAGGCCTTCCTGTGGGAGTCGATCGCCGCCCGCCCGGGGCTGGTTTTCTCGGAGCGGTTGGTGGCCGAAGACCTGAAGAGGCTGGCCGAAACCTATGCCGACCAGGGGCTGCCTCACGCCAAGGTATCCGCCGCCGATTTTCGGTTGGACGATAGAGGCCTGTATTTTGTTTATCGCATCGAGGAAGGGCCTCCGGTAACGGTGGAGGAGGTCCGCTTTGCAGGGCAACGCCAGACAAAACTGCAGACCCTAAAAAGGCTGGCCGGGATTCGGGAGGGGATGCGATTCAGCCGACAGCCCGTCGAGAAGGCCAGGGTCAGGCTGGTAAAAAGCGGATTGTTCCGTGGAGTTTCTCAGCCCGGCTTGTCGTCAGGCAGCGGACCGGGGAAGGAAACGCTGGTTTTTCGGGTGGAGGAATCCAGCTACAACAGCCTCTTCGGGGCGGTGGGTTACAGCCGGGATGATTCCCGGCCCGACGGTTGGTTGACCGGGCGCATCGATCTGGCCTTTTCCAACCTGGCCGGGACCGGCCAGCAGGCCCGGGTCAGCTGGCAACGCTTAAGCCGGGAGAACAGCCGGCTGTCGGCCGAGTATTCCGCGCCCTGGATATTCCGTTGGGATATCGGTTTCCGGGAGATCGGAAGAGCGTCGTGTAGGGAAAGAGTGTAGATATCGGTGGTCG
>CALGNM010000163.1 GCA_937958665.1 uncultured bacterium
ATCGTATTCGGTGACTGGAGTTCAGACGTGTGCTCTTCCGATCTATGAAGGCCTGTTGGGCGGCATCCACCAGGTTGTGTCGCTGGTATAAAAAGCCAAGGTTGTAGCAGATATCGGGATTGTCGGGATCCAATTCGATAGCCTTCTTGCAATAGCGCTCGGCCTCGGACAACCGTCCCGGAAACATGCCCAACGCCACCCCCAGCTGGCTGTAATAATGGCAGTTCTCGGGAGCCAGTTTCACCGCCTGGGTAAAATATTCCACAGCCGAGGGAAAGTTTTTCTGTTCCAGGGCATTGAGTCCGGAGAGATATTTCTTGTCGGCCGGGGAAGGGTTCTGGGGGTCGGTCACCTCGTACTTTCCCACCACCTTCTTTAGTTGGTGGTCATATTCCCGACGCTTGGCAGGGTTGGCTATGGTCCGGTAGGCCTGGAGGATATCGGAATAAAGAAAGTGATCCCCTTCCTCCTGGTATTTTTCCTTGAGCAGGCGGCGGAAAGCCAGGGTTATTTCTGATGGGCTGGCCTCCCGGCGAACCCCCAGCAGCGAGTAATAGTCGTTCATTTGGCTGATGCCCCTGTTTCCTGCTTCTGCAGCTTCTCCAGCCTGGTGCGGGAGCCTTCCAACAGCTGCATGATGGCGGTGAGGTTCTGCTGCTTCTCGGAGATCTCTCCGGCCAGGCGGTCATGCTCAACATTCCACTGCTCGCAGACCCCGGCCAGCTCCTGGATCTGTGCCTCCAGCTGGCGGCCCTTCTCCTCCAATTCCTCGTTGAGCCTTCGCCTCTCCTCGATTATCTGTTCCAGCTCGCTCTCCTCCACCCGCTTCTCGGCTATGAATTGCACCAGGTTCTGGACCTCGGTCTTGGACTGCTTGAGCCACTGGGCCAGGTTCTCCTCGCCCTTTTTCAGCTCCACCATCCGCTGGTTAAGCTCGGCCTCCTGGTGCTGAACCTTTTCCAGCCGCTTGTCCAGCTCGATCCCCTCCTGGATCCGGTCGGTCAGGTGGTGGCTGACCTCCTCCAGCTTGGTCTGCTTCTCCCGCAGCAGTGTCTCGAATTCGATCAGCTGCTTTCGCCCCTCCTCCAGCCGGCCGTCCATCTGGCCCCGCTCCTCCCGGAGCTTTTTGACCTGGGCGGCCAGGTCGTTCTCCTCGGAGCGGAACATCTCCAGCCAGCGGTTGTGGTCGGCGGCCTCGGCCTCCACCTTCTTCAGGTCCTTGCGGCGTCCCTCCAGCTCCTTCTCCAGCTCCTTGCGCTTCTGCTCCAGTTTCTCAAAGGCCTCGGTGGAGACCTCGGCCGTCTTGGACTTTGGCCCCAGGAACAGCAGCACCAATATCAACAGCAGGGCCAAAACCTGGCCGGCCAGGGCTACCCGATTGCCAGCCGGGGGGGACGGGACGGCCGGGATGGCCTTGCCCCTGAGTTGAACGTACAGGCCACCGATCCTCTCCCGGCCCAACATTATCGGCGAGGCCGCCCAGTAGACTGCCTCGGCTGACTTCGGATTGGCCAACTGCTGGATGAGGATCGGCTCGGCCCCCAGCTTTCTGATGCCGCCGGGCAGGATCATTTCGTCACCGGCCGCAGCCTCGTTGCTGGAGGCGGTCACTATATCCTTGAGGTTCACCAGGTAGATCTCGGATACCTCCGGATAATCCTGCTTGGCCTGGGCGATGATCTCGGACACCGCCAGGTCATCCTCTCCGGCAAATGGGTCGGCCGCCGTGCGGGACAGGTTCTTGGTGATCAGCTCAGCCCTCAGCTTGAGCTCATCGACCTGGACAAAAGACCCCCCCTTTGTTGGGCCCTGGCTCCACACCGCCAGACCCAACACCACGGCCGCCAGCACCAATCCTATGGATATTCGCAGGGTATTGTTCATATAGTCTTATTAAACAAGGCTTTATACCATTTATAGTATAGACAAATATGGACAAACTGTAAAGTAAAATAATACGGGGCGGCGAAAATATTTTCGCCGCCCCGTATATGGAATGCTCGGCTATGGCAGATAGGTCATCTTCCTAACCGCATGAAATCCGCTGGCCGTCATCCGGCAGAAATATACCCCGTTTCCGGCCTGGCGCCCCTGGCCGTCCCGCCCATCCCACTGGACACGATGCCATCCGGCCGGTCGCTCCCCGTCAACCAGCGTCCTCACCAGCTGTCCGGCGATGTTGTAGACCGACAAATTGACCCGGCCAGGCTGAGCCATCTGAAAATCGATTTTGGCTTTCCCGCCAAAGGGGTTCGGGTAGCTGCCACTGAGCATGAACCTGGCGCTTTCCCCCCCGGACCCGCCAACTGCTATCTTGACCGGCCCATGATAGAACACTTTTCCGGAATAGTCCTGCTGGGCCAGACGGTAATGGTATTCGCCGGCTGAAAGAGAGTCTTGATCCAAATAACGGTACTCCGCCGGCTCGTTGGTGGTACCGCGGCCGGACAACTCGGCGATTGTAACATAAGGCCCATCGGGACAATTGCTTCGTTCCACCTGCCATCTCCAGCAGTCGCTTTCGCTCTCGGTCCTCCAAAAGATCTCGGGACAGCCGGAGGCCCCGATCATGGCCGTAAATACCGACAATTGCACCGGCAGGGGATATCGGTCGGCCGTATTCACGAAGAAGGAATCCGCCGTCACCTCAATCCAGATGTTGCCGCCCACCACCTCCCCCCGGCCTGGAGGAATGGTCCCGCCCGAACCGACACCGGTCTGGTAGATGTAGTTGTCTGAACCCGGGTCGGCGCACAGCCGGTCCAGAGCCACCTGGGTGGGATGTCCGAAGCTGTTGGCACCGACCGAGATCACCGAAATCTTGGGGTCCAAGGTGGACACCCAGGTGGGATTGCTGCTATACTGGGAGCCATGATGGTTGACCTTCAGGACCGTCACTTTTCCAATGTCGGGAGCCAGAATCGACTCCACGTTCTTGTAACCACCCGCGTTATAACCGCCCAAGTCCCCGGTGGCAATCATCTTGAACTTGCCGTAACTTATCAACAGGCCCACCCCGAAATCGTTCTCGCTGGAGGGGGAAATGTTGTCTCCTTGTGTCTGGCCATTCACCGATACACAGGCGACGGTCACTCCGGCGCCCAGATCCAACCCCTGGCCCAGGGCGATGGTCTTTCTCTTGGACCCCAGGGCCGTATTATATTTGTCGAAGGTCGTGGAGGCATAGTTGCCGCCCCGGTCATAACCCCAGGACAGGATGGAATCCCTTCCCAGGCTGTCTATGACCTCGTCCATGCCTCCAATGTGGTCCTCATGGTAGTGGCTGACCACTGTATAATCAAGCTTTTTTAGGTGCACGCTGTCGCGGAGAAAAGGCCAGACCCGAGACGTTCCCCGCCCGTCATCCCCGGCGTCAAAAAGCAGGGACTTGCCCGATGGCGACAGGACCAGCATGGCATCGCCCTGCCCCACGTCCAGACAGACAATCTTAAGCGGAATGCTGGCCGGGTCGGGCCGGGTGGTGAATCGGAAGGGGTTGGCCCTGGGGCCAGGGACCAAATCGTTTCCGTCAAGGTCCTTTGCCGCAGTTACCTGGAATTTATATCGGGTGGAGTAGGCGAAGTCGTTGTGGTTCAAGTTGGCAGTGTCTCCTCCGGCATTCCAGGAGACCGACCATCCGGATACCCCGGTGGAGCAGGAATATGCAAAGGTGGAGGGGTTGATTGGCTTGTTGAATCCTATTTTGATTGGGGCCCCCAAGGCCACATCGCCGTCAAGGTTTGCCGGATAGGTATGGATGATGGTGGGGACGTTGGGCAATATGTCGATGTCGGCGGTATCGCCGGCCGTTATGGTCCAGGGGGGGGTGCTTTTGACATAGAAAGCCACCGGGTTATCTTCCATGTCCCGAACCTTCAAGGAATCCACCTTCCCTGACGGCACCGTCAACTTGACCCAACCGGGATCACCCGCGTAATAGCCTTCGTTGATATCGTTGTTCTCGGTGATATAAGAGCCGATTATGGTGTCGGCCCGGTAGGCCAGCACCACGTAATTGGACAGGGGTGTTTCGTAGGCGGGGTCCTGGTAGATGTGCCCCTTCAGCCAGCCTCCCTGGGTGGCCATGTTCATCACGGATAACAACTGACGAGGAGAGTCTCGATTGATATCACTATTGGTGCTATCGTTAATCAATCTTTGAATTCTTGCTAAAATATATTGTGATTGAGGAGTTGTATCACACTTGGAAATATACCACACCTTGGTGGTTTCACCCGAATCTGCAGTAACGGTGTGTTTAGAATCAACATACCATGAATTATCATTGCCCCAGATATTACGGTAAGCGGATCTCCAAGCAGTACTATCAAGCCAATGGAAATGGTTATTTCCTGCTACTGAGCTGGAACTTCCTATCCGGCAACGGCCCACGAAATTTTCCCCGGTGGTGTCCGGCACAATTCCCACCAGTACTGCGAATGGATAACCGGTCCCCGAAGTGGCCCCTCCGGCAATGTAGGTTGGGCATTTTAGAATATATGGATAATCGGTGGCCCAAACCGTACCCGTCGATATACCCATGGTAATAATCAAACCAATTTTTCGGAACATTCTTCTATCCTTGCAGATATTCACAGCAACAACCCGCAATAATTATTCCATTCTTGTTTAAGATCGGAAGAGCGTCGTGTAGGGAAAGAGTGTAGATCTCGGTGG
>CALGNM010000164.1 GCA_937958665.1 uncultured bacterium
TATCTACACTCTTTCCCTACACGACGCTCTTCCGATCTGGTATTACTGTATTGGCTTATCGGGCGGCGTTCTGCCGGGCAATTGGCTTTGTCCCTGGCCGCAGTAGCGCTGGCCTTTGTGGTGGTGGTTATTTTCAACATCCAGTATATATCGATGCTGTGGACCACCGACCTGATGGAGAATCCTTCCTGGCTAGCCAGGCTGGAGGTTTGGGATCAACTGCGCGAAATGATCTTGCGGTCACCCCTGATCGGGCACGGTCCGAACAAGGAATTCTTCTACCAGCAGGGCCTCTATTCCGAGAACGAATACCTGCTGATGGCCTGGAGATACGGAATCCCTGGTTTGTTAATGTACTTGGGTTTGTTCCTAATCCCGACTTATCAGGCACTAAGATCAAGGGGCTATGAAACTGGCCGTTTGGTGATAATGGCGTCGGCAGTAATGGCGATATCGGCCCTGACCAATAACCCGTTCTCGGAGCCAAGACTGGTAGCCATTTACGCTCTGGTGGTCGGAGCCTTCTATGCCCAGCGCCAGAATGCCCCGGAATCACCATCATGAAGAAGCTGATGATGATTGGTCCGGCTTCGAGACACCTCTCCGGCTATCTGAAGCTGATCGACGGTTATTTCGACCAAGTCGCGGTAGTCGCTTCAAGGCCCATGCCGGAATTGGCAGATTGGGCAGACCGGCAGTTGGTGGTGGATCCATCATTGAGATCACCAGCTGGTTTCTTGAAATCGATCGGACAGATATCCCGGACCATTGAACAGGTGCGGCCCGATGTCATCCATGTCCAGCAGGCGGGAACCATGGCCCTGGCTGTCATGATAGCCAACCGGAAGGCCAGGATACCGGTCATTCTAACCGTCATGGGCAGCGACGTCCTGGTGGTGCCGAAGCAGGGATGGCTGCAGGACAAGATGGTGAGGGCGATCCTGCGAAAGGCCGATTTTGTTACCTGTGACGCCGAAATCTCGGCCCAGGCCTGTCTGAGTTTAACCGGCAGGTTAAACGGGGTCTCGGTCGTCAATTTCGGGGTAGATGATCTGTACGATGAAAGGGTGGAGAAGGAAAGACTGGTCTACTCCAACCGCCTTCATGAACCGGTGTACCGTATCGAACAAGCCATGAAACTATTCTCCGGCTTCGCGGTCAGCCATCCGGAGTGGCGGATGGTGATCGCCGGACAGGGATCGCTGACGTTGGACCTTCAACGGAAGGCTGCCTCCAGCCCGACCGGCAAGTATGAATTTGCCGGTTGGCTGGCCCCGGAGGATAATCTACGCTATTACCGACGATCGGCAATATACCTGTCGCTGCCCGAGAGCGACGCCACCTCGGTGAGCCTGCTGGAGGCCATGTCCGCCGGCTGCATTCCGGTGGTCTCGGATCTGCCAGCCAACCGTGAGTGGGTGCGGGACGGGGTTAATGGCATCATCGATAGCGGGGGAGGAGAAAACCCCCTGCTAAGGGCAATCGGCCTCAACCCCCTTGAAGTTGCCCGTTATAACCGGCAGATGCTGGCCGAGAGGGCCAGCCGCAGCCGGGCCAAACAGTCCTTCATCGATATATATGAGAAAATATATGGCTAGGGCCGAGATCTGCCATCTGACATCGGTGCACGATCCTCTGGATACCAGGATCTACCGTAAGGAATGCCTTAGCCTGAGCCGCTATGGCTATCGGGTCTGCCTGATTGCGCCGTCGGCCACCGGTGGAGATGCCCAGGATGGCGTACAGCTGGTATCCCTGCCTCCGGTGAAAAGGCGCCTGAGCCGGATGCTCTTCCAGCCCTGGAGGGTGCTGTTTGCCGCGCTTCGCTGCAGGGCCCGGGTTTATCATTTCCACGATCCCGAATTATTGGCGGTTGGCATGCTGTTAAAACTTACGGGCAGCAAGGTGATTTATGACGTCCATGAATCGGTCGGGGCAGACATTTCGTCCAAAAGCTATCTGCCTCCCTGGTTGAGACGGCTGGCCGCTCTGGTGGTATCGGCCTTGGAGCGGGCCGGAGCCCGGCTGTACGACGGGATCATAGCCGCCACCCCATTCATCGCCAGTGATTTTGCTCTAGACAAGTCAGTGGTGGTCCAGAATTTTCCCATCAAGGGTGAGCTGGCTTCCCCTGATGAATCATCGGTGCGCCAAGACCTGGCTCTCTACATGGGTAGTATGTCTGACATCAGGGGCATAACCGAGATGGTCCAGGCCATGGGCAACCTTTCTCCCCAGGACCCAACCAAGCTGGTCCTGGTGGGAAGGTTTTCGGACCAGGGTTTTGAGAACCTTCTGCGGGCGATGCCAGGCTGGGCCAGGGTGGAGTACCACCCATGGCAGGACAGAAAATCTTTGGCCCGGATGATGTCCAGGTGCCGGGTGGGACTTATACTGCTGCATCCGGCCCCCAACCATTTTCAGGCTTATCCCAACAAGTTGTTTGAATACATGTCGGCCGGCCTGCCGGTACTGGCCTCCGACTTTCCGCTTTGGCGGGAGATCATCGAGGGCAGTGGATGTGGACAAGTGGTTGATCCCACCAATCCCGGGGAGATAGCCAAGGGAATCTCCTGGTTCATCGGCCATCCCGCCCAGGCGGAAGAGATGGGAGACAGGGGAAGGGCGGCGGTTGACAATCTGTATAACTGGGGCAGGGAGGAAGGCAAGCTGATTGCCTTCTACAAGAATCTGATCGGCCTTCCTGAGAAAAAAACCGGCCTGGCGGTAAACCCCGGTGATATTCCCAGATGAAGATCCTGCTGGTTAATCCCTTTGACAAGCTGCCGGGAGAATCGTTCCGGGATCAGAGATACACGATATTATACCGGTTACTTAAAGCTGGTCATCAGGTGCGGTGGATCAGTTCCGACTATCACCATTGGTCGCATTCCAGACGGAACAGCAACCTCCTGCCGCCTGACGACCGTCAGAACATAATTCTAATCCCGGTGCCCCACTATCGCCGGAACCTCGGTCTCAAGAGGCCGGCCAGCCATCTATTGTTCAGCCTCAGGGCATTGAACTGGCTGAAAAACTCGGGGTTCGAACCTGAATTGATAGTTTGCGTGGCTCCGGTGGAGGCCATGTACCTCTTCGCCGGATATGGCCGAAAAAACGGGATTCCGGTGGTGCTGGACGTGCTGGACCTCTGGCCCGATTTATTCGCCAAGGCCTTTCCCAAAGCCTTCCGGGGTATGGGTAGGGTCCTGCTGGCTCCCTATTACTGGATGTCGCGCCGTTCCTTTTCCATGGCTGGCCTGGTCACCTCGGTATCGCGTTCCTATGCTGAATGGGCCATGGCCCGGGGTGGCCGAAATGATCGGCAAAACTTTACCTATTACTACCTGGGCGGAGTGGAGCCCAAAGGCGATTATAACTACGGAAAAAGCCGGGAAGTTCTGACCTGCCTGTTTGCCGGGCAGTTGGGATTCAACTACGACTTGGAGACGGTGATCGGGGCGGCCCGCCGACTAAGGGACAGGCGGGTTGAATTTCTGATCGCTGGAGAGGGATATAAAATGGCACAACTTAAAAAAATGGCAATCGGATTGGATAATGTAAAGTTTCTGGGCTGGCTTGGGTTCGAGTCCTTGCAGGATCTGGCCCGCAATTGTCACCTGGGATTGAACGCATATACTAGGGAGGCAACCCAGTCCGTACCCACCAAGCTGTTCGATTATATGTCGATGGGACTCCTAGTAGTCAATTCTCTGGAGGGCGAGGCGGCGGAGATGCTGGAAAGCCGGGGGATCGGGGAGAATTACGCAGCCGGAGATCCCGACTCTTTGGCTGAGGTTATATCACGTCTGTACTGCGATATGCCCCGGGTGGTGGAGCGTGGAGCTTTGGCCCGGGTGGCTTTGGAAAGGGAGTTTTTGGCCGAGAAAATATGCCTCAATATGATAGAATGGCTGACCGGCATTTGTACAGCTGGAGTAGCATGATTCGCAGAATGGAGCTTGATGACATAGATCAGGTGGTTGGTGTTCATCTGGAGAGCTTTCCGGGTTTTTTTCTGAGTTTCCTGGGGCCGGATTTCCTGAAGGTATATTACCGGGCGGCTTGCCTGGACCGGGAGGGAATTTGCCTGGTTTCGTCAAACGGGGAGCGGGATATCAGAGGATTCGTGGTTGGGTCATCGAACCCCGGAGGCTTCTACCGCCGGATATTCATGAGGCGTTTCTTGGGGTTCCTGCTGAGCGTTTTTTGGGCGGTGGCTAACCGGCCGTCCATCGTAGGACGTTTGATCAGAACCGCGGCCCGGGCCGCGGGCAAACAGCCTCAGGGATGCGCCGGCTTGTTCTCGATTGCCGTCAGTCCGGCAGTCCAAGGCCAGGGAGTGGGTCGGGATTTGGTAGGCGGGTTCATCCAAAACGCGTATGAACGGGGCTGCCGCTGGGTAAGCCTGACCACCGATAGCCAAGGGAACGACCGGGTCAATGATTTTTACCGATCCTTGGGATTTGCCGCCACTGGGGAGTTGATAACGCCGGAAGGACGGAGGATGTTTCAGTATACCCTGGAAATAAGTCATGTGGCCGAATAGATTAAGGATATCCAAGGCGGCCGATGCCGTCATTCAGGCCAGCCTAGTCGGATTTGCCGGTTCGCTGCCGGTTTCCATAGCCTTCACCCAAATCTCCCTGGGAGTGGGGATCATCGCCTGGGCGGTCAAGGCCCTGGCCCAGCGCCCGTTGCTTAAGACCTCCACGCCACTGGACAAGGCCTTCCTAGCCTTTTTTGCCGCCTGCCTGCTGTCAACCATATTTTCGGCCCAGCCTTGGGACAGCCTGCTGGGTATGAAGAAATTCTATCTGGTCCTGGTTGTCTATTGGGTGGGTTTCAATATCAGGGGTGAGTCGCGCCGGGAACAGCTGACCTTGCTGTTTGTGGCCATGACCGCCCTGACCAGCCTGTACGGCGCCGTAATGTACCGGTGGGGCATGCAGGGCCGGCTACTGGGAACCCAGACCATGGCCATGACCTCCGGGGGGATAATGATCATGGCGATCCTGCTATGGATGCCTTCACTGTGCACCATTTCCGGCCGTTGGCTGAAGCAGGGCAATTGGCTGATTGGCCTTTTACTCGCCGTGGGCATCATCCTTAATAAGACCATCAGCGCCTGGGCCGGGATGATTGGGGGGCTGGCTGTCTACTTCATGCGAAAAAAGGCGGCAACGATGATACTGGCGGCCTTGGTCATATTAGGGTTATCCCTGTCAGCGGCCCTGCCGCATCTCAAGGGGGGGTTCTTCGACTATTCCAAGCTCGATTCCTGGCAGGCCCGGATGACGATGTGGGGCAATGGATGGAAGATCATCAAGAAGAATCCGATCCTGGGGACCGGACTGATCGACCTGGGGGAGCATTATCAGCGGGAACGCTCAACCGCCGATATCCAACTGCATGGTAATAACCGGCGGGTAGGCCATCTGCACAACAACTTCATACACATAACTGCCATCACCGGGTTTGTCGGGCTGGCTGCCTTCTGCTTCCTTTGGTTGGCGATCATCGCTTTTCAGACCCAGTTGGCCCGATACGCACCATCCGGCCTCCGGAATAGAAGGATGAGCTACCTGGCGGTTACATCTGCCTTTCTGATCAACGGACTGGCAGAATGGAACTTCGGCGATTCCGAGGTGGTGACTGTGCTTTGGTTCGCCCTGGGGCTGGCTCTCTCAAGATCGGAAGAGCACACGTCTGAACTCCAGTCACCGAATACGATCT
>CALGNM010000165.1 GCA_937958665.1 uncultured bacterium
CACCGAGATCTACACTCTTTCCCTACACGACGCTCTTCCGATCTAGCGGACCGGTCAGCAGGTATTCCTCCTTCATGGGTTGGGGGCATTCACGGGGATAGATGCATGACGAGCCTAAAAACAGCAGTTTTTTGACCTTATTAAGGTAGGAGGCATGGACGACATTGCACTCGATCAGCAGGTTATCGTAGATGAAGTCGGCCGGGTAGGTGTTGTTGGCATGGATGCCGCCCACCATGGCCGCCGCCAAAAAGACATATTCCGGCTTCTCCTCGCTAAAGAACCGGTTGACCGCCGCCTGTTCCCGCAAATTAAGATCCTTCATCTCCCGTAAAATGAAATTGGAGTAGCCCCGTTCCCTCAGCATTTTTAACATGGCTGAACCCACCAGCCCCCGGTGGCCGGCCACATAAATCTTGGCTGATTTCTCCATCTGTTTTCCCTCGCTATTTTTTCTTTGGCTGAATCCCGGAAGCAGCCCGAGTATGATCCCAGGTTTTTGGAATCACAGGGTGAACTTCTCGCCTAAAAATTTTTCCCGCGCCCCGGCGTGCTCGACAATCTCCTTGGGGAGGCCGGAGGCGAACACCCTGCCTTCGTATACCACATAAGCCCGGTCGGTGATCTCCAGGGTCTCCCGTACGTTGTGATCGGTCAGTAAAACCCCGATCCCACGCTCCTTGAGCTTGACCACCACTTGTTGGATGTCAGCCCGGGCGATGGGGTCGATCCCGGTGAATGGCTCGTCCAGCAGCAGAAAGGCCGGGTTGGTGACCAGGGCCCGGGTCACCTCCACCCGGCGCCGCTCGCCCCCCGAGATGGAATGGGCCTTCTTGTCGGCCAGATGGGCGATGCTCAGCTCCTGGAGCAGGCTACTCAGCCTCTCCTCCCGCTGGTCCTGGCTGAGCGGCATCATCTCCAGAATTGCCATGATGTTTTGGGCCACGGTCAGCTTGCGGAACACCGAGGACTCCTGGGTCAGGTATCCCAGCCCATGCCGGGCCCGCTGGTACATGGGCATATTGGTGATGTCGGTGTCGTCCAGCGTTACCGACCCCTCGTCGGGCTTGATCAGCCCGGTGATGATGTTGAAGGTGGTGGTCTTGCCCGCCCCATTGGGGCCCAGCAGGCCCACCACCTCGCCCTGGTTGACCTCCAGCGAGATTCCGTTTACCGCCCGGTGTTTGCGGTAGCTCTTGAAGATGTTGCGAACCTTCAGCGACCTGTCGGCCATAGCTTTCCATCCTTTAGTTCCATTATCCGGTCGGCCCGTTCCGCCAATTCCTGATTATGGGTCACCACCACCAAGGCCACACCCCGTTCCTGATTCATCTTCCACAACAGGTCGGTTACCGCCGAACCGGAATGGCGGTCCAGATTGCCGGTGGGCTCGTCGGCTAGCAGTAACTGGGGCCCTTTTACCAGGGCCCGGGCTACCGCCACCCGCTGCTGCTCCCCCCCGGATAATTCGGCGGGGCGATGCAGGCTGCGGTCGGCCAGCCCCATCTCGGCCATCAGCTGACCCGCCCGTCCCAGGGCCTCATCCTTTCTCAGCCCCCCCACCAGCAGCGGCAGGGCCACGTTCTCCACTGCGCTGAACTCCGGCAATAGATGGTGGAATTGGAACACGAACCCGATGTCCCGGTTCCTGGCCGCCGCCAGTTGATGGTCGGCCATCTGGGAGGTATCCTGGCCTCCCAGCAGCACCTTCCCCGAGGTTGGCCGGTCCAGACAGCCTAGGATGTGCAGCAGGGTCGATTTTCCCGAGCCCGAAGCCCCCACTATGGCCAAGGTCATCCCCTTGTCTATCGCCAGGGAGAGGCCGCCAAGAACCTCCAGACTTCCCTGGGAGGTCCGGAAACTGCGGTTGACATTGACCGCCTCGATCACCCCCGGCATCTACCGCCTCCCCTTTACCAGGAGTACGAAAAGCAATACCGCCAGCAGCGAGGCACCGGCCCCGAACAGAAAGGCCGCCTGGAAGCCGATGGCCTGCCACAATATCCCGGCCAGGAGGCTGGCGGCGAAGGTGGCCAGGCCGTTGGACATGTGGTAGATTCCCATACCGGTGGCCCGCAACTCCCCCGGAACCAGGGTGGAGGCATAGGCCTTGCCCACCCCGTCGGTTAGGGCGGTGTACAGCCCATAGACGGCGAATAGCAACCAAATCAGGTGGGGATTTTGGTTTAAGGCAAATCCCAGATAGACCAGAACATAGATCAGCAGGCCAAAGGTAAAAACCCTGCGCTTGCCGATCCGGTCGGCCAACCAGCCGGCAGGATAAGATCCCAGGGAATAGGTCAGGTTGTACAACACATATGCCAGCAAGGCCGAGGTCACCGCCCTATTACCGGAGAACAGCTCTTTGGCCCGCACTATCAGGAACGTATCCGATGAATTGCCAAGGGCAAAAATCAGATTTATGAATAGAAATATCTTGAAATCGGGTCCCAGGTCCTTCCAGCGGAACACCGGCTTGGTGTATCGCTTCACCAGGGGCTTCTCCCGGACCGTGAAGAGCAGAAAGACCCCCAGGACCGCCGGGACGAAGGCCCACAGAAAAACCGTCCGGTATGCCTCCGGGCTATTGCCCATCCGGCTCATGAAGAACAGGGCGGCCAGGGGCCCCAGCACCGCACCCATCGAGTCCATAGCCCGGTGCAGCCCGAAGGCCCGGCCCCGCTGCGACTCGGGGGTGAAATCGGCGATCAATGCATCCCGGGCCGAGGAGCGCAGCCCCTTCCCGGTGCGGTCCATGATCCGGAGGGCCAATACCAACGGCCAGCCCAAGGCCTGGGCAAACACCAGCAGCGGTTTGGAGAGGGCCGACAGCGAGTATCCCCCAATTACGAACGGCTGGCGCCGACCGGCCCGGTCGGACCACCAGCCGGAAAATATTTTGAGAAGATTGGAGACGCTTTCAGCCACCCCCTCGATCAGCCCCAGGGCGGCCATCGGTGCATTAAGCACTGAGGTCAGGAAGATGGGGACCAGGGGATAGAGCATCTCCGAGGAGATATCGGTCAATAGGCTGACCCAGCCCAGCCGGATGACGTTGGGAGAGAGTTTGTCGGTCTTGTTTTCTTTCATTAGCGTGTGTAATTGATAGAGGTTGTTTTCCTAGTATGCCCCCTTGGCTGTTATGACCGCCGGAATGGTTTTGACCATGATCTCCAAATCCATCAGGGGGGACCAATGTTCCAGATAATATATATCCAACAACACCATTTCCTCGAACGATAATTCACTCCGGCCTGAAACCTGCCACAGACCGGTCATGCCTTGTGGCCCGTTCAGCCTGTATTTATGCCACTCCTGATAGTGTTCAACCTCCCAAGGGAGAGGCGGCCGGGGCCCCACCAGGCTCATCTCTCCCTTAAAGACGTTTATCAGCTGGGGCAATTCATCCAGGCTCAGGCGACGGAGCCATCTTCCGGCCCGGGTGATCCGGGGATCTTGGCGGGTCTTGAAAATCGGCCCTTCACGTTTCACATTTGTCTCTGCTCCAGCCTCCCGGATTGTTTCCGAGCCTTCCCGCATAGTGCGGAATTTATACATCCAGAAACATTTACCACCCTGCTTTATCCTCCTCTGCCGGAAAAACACCGATCCAGGGGAATCCAACTTTATCACAATTGCAATTAACAATAATAGAGGGGAATATAATACCAGGCCGATACCGGAAATCATGAGGTCTAAAAACCGTTTGATGCTATAGTACGCCACGGAAAAACCCCGGCAAGGTAGCCCCGGCAAGGAGAATCCCGGCATATCGTGAATTCCCGCCACCCTGGCCAACAAATCAACTTTATGGGATACCAGCCTGACTTCGACATTATTGAGGTTACAGGTTGTAATCAATGCATCATAATCTGCCGGGCCGGCCGCAAGATCGGGTATAAACACCTGCCCAACCTGTTTTTCGGATATCAGTTTTTCGCAATCAGCAACAGAACCTATGGTTCTTATGTCCCTATAGAGGCAATCAATATCCCGCTGATCATCAGTCAGAATACCAACTATTTGGTAACCAAAAGCCCGGTGGGCTGACAGATGGTCAACGATGTCCCGAACCGCCTCGTTGTTGCCAACTATCAGTGCGTTTTTAACCCCCCAACCATTGTCCATCAGCCCGATTTTTACCCGGTCACAAATCAGCCTTGACAATGAAAGGACCAAGGCAGCCGTCACGAAATATACAACTATGTAGCCGCGAGAGAAGTTATACTCCTTGATGGCGAACACTAAAATAGCGGTGGTTGCCAGACCCGATAGGGATATTCTGATAATTTGAGTCAACTGATCAGTCAAGTCAACTCGAAAAGCCCTCCGCTGGCCTCCTCCCAAAACTAAACCGGCCAGCAACACAGCCAACACCGTCATCTTCAGAGACTGCTGGCTGGGGCCATGGGCCGGTGAAAGCGATATCAATCCAAACCATATCCACCAGCCAATGTGCACTGCCATCCAGGCTGATAAGATGTCCCCAAAGGCCACAATAAAGGGAAAGATTGATTCCCAATTATTTTTAAGGCTCATGGCTTGCCATCCTGTCTGGCCAGCCACTCATTTTTCACTATTTCCCGGAACTTGGTAATGAAAATCTTCTTATCGTACTTGATAGCATGGTCCCTGATGGCCGAAGGCGAGAAAGAGGCTTTTTCAAATTTCTCCAAGATGTCAAGCAGGGCTTCTGGGTCCTGGTGGTGATAGAACATCCCGGTTGTTCCATCAACGACCGTCTCCAAGCTACCCCCCTTGCCAAACGCTATGACTGGGCGGCCGCAGGCTTGAGCCTCCAATGGAGCAATCCCGAAGTCTTCAAGTGGAGTGAAAATCAAAGCCCGGCAGTTCTGATAAAAACCCAGGAGATCTTCATCGCTGACCTTGCCGACAAACCTGATATTAGGCCCGGCCATATTGCGCAACCGTTTCAGCTCCGGACCATCGCCAACTATGATCAGGTTGCGTCCCCAGCGGGTAAATGCCTGCACCGCAACATCAATCCTCTTGTATGGTTTTAGCCTGGCGACTGCCAAATAATATTCCCCCGGCGTACCGCTACCTGGTCGAAAGTATTCCGTGTCCACCCCCGGGTGTAGGACCAGACCGCTTCGGCCATAGTATTTCTCAACCCGTTTCTGGACTTCGATGGAGTCGACTATCAGCACATCAGGATTGCCGGCAGTCCGGATGTCCCATTGCTTGACCGATTCCAGCAACAGCTTTAGCAGTGGCCGGATTAGCTGGTGGTGTTCTCTTAGGACATTGTCCTTCCAGTCCCATACAAAACGCATGGCGTTGTACATATAGCAAACATGGATAGCACCTTTTCGCTTGATAGCTCCCTTGGCCCAGGCGCTGGAGCTGGATATAATGACATCGTAGCCGGACAAGTCCATGCTTTCTATCGCCCATGGATAAAGGCAGAAGTATTTTTCATAATGCCGGCTAACCCCGGGAAGCCTATTGATGAAAGATGTTCTTATATCCCATTGACGATAGGAGTGCGGCACCTTTGTCTGGTCGTAGACGATCGTATAAACTGAAGCTTGGGGATAGATCTGATGAAAAAGCTCTAAAACCCTCTCGGCACCGCCGTACTGATTAAGGTAGTCATGGACGATGGCAATCTTGGGGATATGCAGCATTTCTTGTCAATCTATCGTAAAAAGGTCGCTGTAAAACATTCCTTCAATACCCAACCGAATATTCCAATCGGTGCCAGACTGGCCAGGCAAATGTCCCCGGTTCTTGACCCTAGCCCAGTCGGCCCCAATATTGACAAGGCAGCCGCCACCAATGCCATTGGCAGCCATTCTTTTCAGACAATATGATATTTCCGTCTTAACCCCCAATCTGCTCTCAATCGTGCCACTGGGGAATTTGGGTTTCCAATCGGGATCATTGATCCATGGTTCAGTCCAGTCTGTTTCGATAGTGCCCTCACCCTTGCGCAACAGGTAAATTTCCAGCCCGCCCCGTCCCCTCTTACCCAGCATCACAGTCTCCATCGAGATATTCTGGTAATCGTTTCCATACTCTAGGCCCAATGGTAGCCCATTGAGTAAAAATCGATTCCAACTACCAGGCTGATTGAAAGTCCAGTTGGTGACCATTTGGTATTTTGCTCCGGTTGTTATCATCAGCGGCCGATCCATCCAGGCCCAATCTGCTTGAGCCGCGAACCCGGCCTCAGTAGGCTCCCGGTCGGATTCTGTTTCCCGATCTATCTGGAAATCGTCCACCATCAGCTCGGCTTTGAACCTAAAAGGCGGCTTTATCGCCTTAATGTCCATGTCCCAAATAATGTTATCGTCAGTCAGCGTCTGGTTCAGCTGCTCTGCCTGGAAAACATATAGCGGCAGGAAATAGTAGGGCTCAATATAACGACCCTGGCCGCCATATATGGCTATTTCGGACAATCCTAGTTGCAGGCCCCCAATTGAAAACTCAGCTCTGTGCCCAGCCAAAAACCGATTGTACACTACAGCTGAATCAAAAGTCTTGTCGATCTGTCCGGTGAAGAAAAATAATTTGATATTCCGATTGAAACGATATTCCGCCTGTATTCTCTCAAATGAATTTCCGCCAGACATTACCAACCCCAGTCCCATCCACAGTCTGTCCTTGCCGATTTGAAGGTGGCTCCGCTGGCCAGAATATCGGATATAAACCTGATCTGATCTGCCAGAGAATCCTCTCCAGGACTTGCGACCGTCGAATTCGCCTCCCTGCTTTCCGGCCTTCATCTGATACGTGCCGGCCATAGACCATTCGTCGTGACCCACAAGAACCCCACCCTTGGCCCAAGTTACCAAATTTGACTCGCCGGCTTCTTTCTCGGGGTCAATGTCTAAAGCCGTAGTTGCAAATAATGCTGCATCGTAAACCGGATTGAAAGCCTTTAGTCCCATCTCATAATAATCTAACCAAGTCTCGTCCGGCAAGTCATCCATAAATACCGCTATTTCCTGATAGCTGTATGGTCCGTATCCTTTAAGTAATGAAGTACGACCCCTGATCTCCAGGTTTTCAAGCAGACGACGGCACCAAGGATCATCGGCCAGTGAATAATCAAACGCCCAAGCACTGGATGATCCCCAAACCAAGGCCCAGGCCAAAACCATCGCCTTAATACCTTCCCCTCCTGATTTCCAGGTCATAGCGGGGCAATCTCCAACAACTCCATCAGGCTGCCCGCCTCATAGTCGGGAAGACAATTGCCGTCCCGGTTGTAGTCCCTCCTCAATAGCGCGGTCTTCACCCCGGCGGCTTTCCCTGCGGCCACATCTTTCCATGTATCACCAACCATCAGGCATTCCTCAATGGACAAACAATGCTTCTCCATCATCCCTATGATCATCCCCGGCCGGGGCTTGCGGCAGGAGCAGCGGTCACCATCGTCGTGCAGGCAGTAGACGGCGTCGCATATGCCTCCAGCCTCCTTTATCAATTTGTCGGTGCCAAACAGGAAGGAATTGTCAATCAAGCCCCGCGATATCTCAGGCTGATTGGATATGATGAACAAACGCTTGCCTTTGCCGATCGCCCATTCCCGAAATCGAATGAAGTCGTCCCGCAACCGGAACTCTTCAAATGTCCGGGGGGAAGTGACCATGGTATTTCTCAGGATCACCTCATTGATAGTTCCGTCTCGGTCCAGAAATATGTTATTGATGACGGCTCTCATCTCAAAGCCTGCCGGCCACATCCTATATTCAATTTTTCCTGTATTTCCAGCACTATGTAATGGAGCAGGACCGAATGCACACTCTCGGCCGTGCACATGTCATTAAGCGGCACATGGACCGAATATTTGGCCAGAGAAATTAATCGCCCCCCGTTATAGCCGGTGATTCCTACAGTTGTCAGTCCCTTGCGGTTGGCCCACTCGACCGCCCTAATAACATTGGGGCTATTCCCGGAACCACTAATAGCCACCAACATATCTCCCGGACCGGCATAGGTCATCAGTTGTTGCTCGAAAACATACTGATATCCATCGTCATTGGATAAAGCGGTAATAAAGGGGGTGTTGTCGGTTAGGCTAATAGCCCGAAAACGCTTTTCGCTTTCCATCGGCCCCCGGCAGCCCTTGGCCAAATCTTGGGCAAAGTGCGAGGCATTGGCAGCTGAACCTCCGTTGCCGATGACATAGATGCTTTTCCCTCCTTCATAGGCATCCATTAAGAGGTTGATGAATTTCGACAACTGTCCACTCTCAATCCGAGACAGAATCTTGGCAAAATCATCAACATAATGTTCGTATTTCATGCCTTTCCCTCCATAATCGCAGGCCATTCTTCTTCCGCCTTTTTAAGATTCTCCATTGTTCCAATGTCCCTGAGATAACCCTGTCCAATCCAGCCCTTCATTTTCCCGGTCAATAACGGTAATAGGTCAAATCCAATGTCAGCACACTCTTTTTCGGGAATCAGGTCCAGGATTGACGGCTCGGTTATGTACAGCCCTGCATTGGCCAAATTTGACTTAGGCTGGGCGGGCTTTTCTTCAAAACCAGTGATTATGCCATTGCTGTCAATTTGTGCAATACCACAGGAGCGGATATTATTGGCTCTGAATAGTGCCATGCTGAAAATTGAACGGCTTCTGCGATGGGTGGTTAAGAAATCACTCAAATTATAGTTTGTCAGGTTATCGGCATAAAAAATAAAAAAATCTTTTTGATCGACTACAAATTCGCGATTTGCCCGGAGTGTTCCGGCACTACCCAAAAGCTTTGGTTCTCTGAATATAACGAATTTAACCTTGGTATTCTGTTCTCTTACATATCGCTCAACCATTTCCGACAGATGGTGGGTATTAATAAGAACTTGATCTATCCCGTGTCTTTCCATCAGATCGATCCACCATCCTAGCAACGGCCGTCCGGCAATCGATACCAGACATTTTGGCACCCGATCAGTCAGTGGCCTCAGCCGAGTGCCCATCCCGGCGGCCAGCAGAAAAGCCCTCATCCCTTGGCCTTTCGGACGACATTCATCTGTTTCATGGTTTTTTCGGCGTATTCCAGAATATCCTCGATATCTGTCTGATCTCTAAGGTATTCCAAGTATTCAGTTACCGAATTTTCTGCATTTCTCCTGGGGGACCACCCCAGACTTTTTATTTTTGAGATATCCGAACAGGTGTGCCTGGTGTCCCCCAGCCTAAATTCCCCGGGTATTCTGGGCTTAATGTGTTCTTTACCGTGTATTCTAGCGACGATCCCAGCAAACTCCATGACGCTATAAGCTCTCCCGCCCCCAACACAAAATACGTTGTAGTCAGCCCGGGGATCCTCCAACACCAGCAGGTTGGCATCCACCACGTCATGAATATTCACGAAATCACGTTTCTGCTGGCCGTCCTCATAAATGGTGGGGGCTTTGTCAAAATAGTAATGCAGGTTGAATATCCGGCAGGCCCCGCTATAGGCATTGTAAAACGACTGTCGAGGCCCCTGGACTATCGAATAGCGCAGAGCCACCGACGGAATCTGATACCTCCGCCCGAAAGATAGAGCCATCAACTCTTGGGAGTATTTGGATATGGCATAGGCGTTGGGCGGGTTGGCGTGGGTCTCCGGTGTCCACTGCCATTCCATGGACTTCCCCTCCTCGTCCCTCCAGTCCCAGTCCCCTGCTTCCAGCTGGGACAGCGACCGCAAGTGAGGAGCCACCAACCCACCGTTTGATTTTCGGTAAAGCCCTTCGCCCTGGACAAACTGAGAAGAAGCCATCACCACCTTTTTTAGGGGAATTTTTTTTTCGACGGCTATTTCGTATATTTGGGCAGTCCCTACTGAATTCACCTGAAAAAAAGTCGAAAAATCTGGCAAGTAGTCTTGATAGGCGGCAAAATGGAAGACATATTCCACCCCCGATAGGGCTTTTTCCATATCGAACCGGTTCCGGACATCTCCAAGCATGAACTCTGCTTTTGGATTAAGATATTTCGGCCGACCCTTGAGGTGGACTGGTTTCTGCAGATTGTCGAGTATCCGCACACTATAGCCCGATTTTATAAGCCGATCAACGGTATGGGAACCTATGAAACCAGCCCCACCGGTTACCAAAACTAGAGACATGGATCATCCTCTCTATTTCCAATCATATCTGCGATAGTTAAGTATAATAGATCGGAAGAGCACACGTCTGAACTCCAGTCACCGAATACGATCT